>CAKOSN010000014.1 GCA_934102255.1 uncultured Bacilli bacterium
CAAATTTAAGGTTTTTGCTCTTTTTATTTATTTATAAGCATTTGTCTTTGAAATCTCCACACTTTGGAAACACTATCCTGCTATTAAGTTATATTTACTTTTTTTGACTTTTTGCTTTAGTTCTAGTTCTGCTTTGAGCCTTACTTTGAGTCTTGCTATCTTTTTCAGTACTCTTTTCATTTAGTCTTGCAACTAGTTCTTCTTGTTCTTCTTGAGTAAGACTTGCAAAGAAAGTATTTATTCTTTCTGTAACTATAGCATTTTTAGTTAGTAATTCTTTAGCATTAGGACAGTTATCTGTTGATAAATTAGATAGTATTTTATTTACAATAAAAACGTTTATAAAATTTTCTTTAACAATTTCTAAACCTAGTAACCAATCTATTAGTCCTTCATAAGAAAAAACAGTTGCTGATGTCTTACAAGTGCTATTTTTATCTTCCATAATCTTTTGCCTCCCTTTTTTATTGGCATTTACATTAACACATTAGTTTTCTATTAGCAAGCTTTTTTTACATCGTAGTTTATTTTTAAGCTAAAATAAAAGAATGACTCTTAATCATTCCGAAATATTTAAAGATGCGACTTCTATTTACCTTGTTTAGTTAAACTTTTTTGTAAAGTATGGGCTTTATAAGTATTTACGGCTAACTCGGCAACAGTCATTTGACCGACACCACCAGGAACTGGCGTAATATAACTAGCTTTTTCTTTAACGCTTGCAAAATCAACATCGCCACATAAAGAGCCGTCTGGTAATCTATTAATACCAACATCAATAATAACAGCGCCAGGCTTTACCATATCTTCGGTAATAAAATTAGGTATACCAACCGCTGCCACTAAAATATCAGCATTTCTAGTGTAATAGATTAAATTTTCAGTCTTAGAATGACATAGGGTTACAGTAGCGTTTCTATTAGTCATTAGATTAGCCATAGGTTTACCAACTAAATTACTACGACCAATGACAACAACATTTTTACTCTCGATTGGAATATTATAATAGTCTAATAAATCAATAATTCCCATGGGAGTACAAGGAACTAAAGCATCTATACCGTGCATAAGTTTACCAGCGTTAATATCTGTTAAGCCATCGACATCTTTACTAGCTAAGATACTATTCTGAATTTTAGTAGCATCTAAATGTTTAGGAATTGGCATTTGCACTAAAATTCCATCTACGGTATCATCATTATTTAGATTTTCTATAATTTTTAATAACTCAGTTTCTTCAATATTGCTAGCCAACTTTATATGTTGAAATTTGTAATTTAAATCTGTTGCCATTTTATTTTTTTGACGAACATAAATGGAACTGGCAGCATCATCACCTACTTGAATGACTGCTAAGCCAATCGGTTCATTTAATTTTAACAATTTTTCCTTTAATTCTTTTAGAACTTGTATTTTTACTTGTCTACCATCTAATATACTCATAGCAGTGCCTTCTTTCTTTATTATTAATTAATTTATTCATTACAAATTAGATGCCATCCACAGAAATCTTGCCTGTATTAACATTATTCATGAAGGCATAAGTATCTGCAAAAGTTACTGCAATGCCCTCTAAAATAGCACTTCTATAAATAACATCGGCCAATTTTCGAGATAGAAAAAACTTATTATCTTCTAATGACATATTATATTTGCTCTTCATCTTATTTTCCCTCTATTCCATTTTACTATAAACAATTTTTGATGAAAAGAAAAAGTTAAAATAATCAATACTTAAAACTTATTTTATACTTTTCTCCTAAAAATTTTAGATTTATGTTACAATTAAAAATAGAGAAAGAAATATAGACAAAAGGAGTATTAAATACTATAACTTTCTTGAAAATAGTATTTAAATGATTTAATTTATGAATGATAGTGATAAGAAAAATAATATTACAAATAATAAGCAAGAGTTACCAAAATTAAAAGATGATAAGTTAGTTAAACCTAATAAAAATGATACAAATTCAGAAGTTAAAACTAACAGTAAAAAAGGAAAATCTACTAATACCAGTAAAAAAAGTTCTTCAAATAATACAGTAGCTAAGAAAAAAAGTACTACTACTAAAAAGACAACAACAAGTAGTGTCCCTAAAAACAATAGAAGTATAAATACGGGAAAGAAAAACACTAAGAAGACAATAGAAAATAAAGATAATACTAAAGCTGATATAAAGTTAAAAGAAAATAAAGAAATAAAAGAAGATAAAGTGATTTCTGATAATAAAGATAAGGAAATTAAAAATATTACTTTAGATAAAGAAAAGGATACTAATGATAAAAAGTTAGTTCAAGAAGAAACAAAAGATAAATCTACTAATGTTAATATTAACAAAACTATAGAAAAAGAAGCTAAAAATACAACCCAAGAAAATGCCGAAATTAAAAAAGATGATACCGTTTCTAAAACTGATGTTACCAAAAAAGTAGAATCTAATGCTTTAAATACTAACGATAAGAAGATTAAAAGTCCTAAAAGCAAAAAAGACGTTATAAAAGAAACTAGTAAAAAAATTCCTAAAGAAAAGATTGTTATTAATGATAATTCTTTAGTTAAGAGTAAGAACTTTAAAAACGAATTAAAAGATATTAATAACAATAAAGAATTTGCTAAGGCTATATGGGATACTGATGATATAACAGAAGCTATTAAAATAGAAGAAAATAGTCAAGAAAAGTTAAATGATGAAATAGATGAAATGTTAATTAAAGAAAGAAAGTATAATTTCTTTGAACCGTTTATTATTATCTTTTTACTTATTTTATGTTTCTTAGGTCTTTACTTTATCTTATTTACTAAAGATAGCGCTATTATAAACAGTGCTCTTACTAATATTAATACTAATCTTACTAATTCTTTAAGTGAACTTAATACTATTAAAGAAGAATTAAATAAAGGAATAACTGGTACTGCTATTTTAGATACTACTAGTAGTGAGTATGCTTCCTTAAAAGATTTTACTTATAATTTTAGTCTTTATAATAAGAATAATAATTTTTATGGTAATATAGAGCTTTCTAAAGATGATAAAACAATAAATAATACTTATAGCTACTTAGATAAAAATCTTTATATTGCTACGCCACTTTACTACTACCCTATTCAGATTAATAATCCGATTAAAGTTAATCCTTTAAGTGTTAATTATGGTAATTTAAATAATAATATTGAGGTTATTAAGAATTATTTAACTAATAATATGACCTATACTAGTAGTCATAAGAGTAAAGAAGAATTAAATGGTGAGAAACTTAATGTTTTAACCCTAGATTTTTCTGAATATGACTTTAATAACAGTATTCAAAAAATCTTAAATGCCATTGCAAATGATAGCGAGTTATTAAAATCTATTGCCAAAAATATTGGTCTTGATGAAGTTACTGTTAATGATTTCTTTAATACAAATGTAAGTTTAAAAGGTAATTATCAAATAAAAATTTATACTAAAGGTATTTTACAAACGTTTGTAGGGTTAGATATTTATAATGATGATAAAGAGGTTTTAGAGTATTTAACTGACGGTAGCACTACTTTAAATATTTACGGCAAGAAAAAAATAAGTATTAATTTAAGTGATGATAAATTATTAATATATGTTGATGATATTAAGTTAATTGATATAAAGAGTAATAAAAATAAAAATGATTTAATTAATTTAGATTTTCAAGTTAGTAATATTCTAAATAATTATCAAGGTAGTTTAGCGCTTACTAAGTACGATAATAATAAAGGTAATTTCTTATTTAGTTTTAAAGATACAAATAATAATGATATAAGTGCGGAAATTAAAATGGATTTAGTTTTTGGGGAAAATAAGAGTAATGAATTTGATTATACGGATGCGGTTTTAATTGATGATATTACTGAAGATGAGCTTACCGATATAAAAAACAATTTATTTAATGCTATTTGGGATAAGGTAAGTAATCCTGATGAGGTAGTAGATGATAATAATGAAGCTACTGATAATTAAATTTTAACCAGTTAAAAGTGTGATAACAACTATTTAAAATAGAAATTATTATGACACTTTTTTATTTTGGGAAAGTTTTATCTAATTTTATTTTTAAAATCAAATAATATAGAAACTTTTATGTTTTAAAGGATTATAGGTAACAATAAGGATTAAAAATTTAATTTAACTAGATAATTATTTATAATAAACTTAATAAATTATTAGATAATTCCAGTATAGTTTAAAATATGCAAACATCTTTCTATAAATTTATTAGTGTTATTTTCTTATTTTTATGATATAATCACTTATATAAGAATATAAGGAGTAGTTATGAACGATACTGATAAAAGAAAAACTCTATATGATGAAATATTTAGTGAAAATAAAACCCCTCAAGTTACTGATAGTAATGGTGTCCAAGAAATAAAAGATGCGATTGATAATAAAAAATTTGATGATAAAGATATGGTTAATTTAGAGGATATTTTTGTTTTGGATAACGAAGCTAAAGATAATAAAGTTAATGCTGTTAGTAGTCCATTAAAATCTACTGATAATGATGACGGATGTTTATTAGAGGATGCCAAGTATTACGATTTAATTAATAATACATTAGTAGACTTAAGATTAAATTTAGAAGAAGTTAAAGCTGGCGAAGGTGAATTTCGTGATGTTAACTTAGATAATATAATCAAAAAAGATGACGGCGTTAAATATGATGAGATTCGTCCAGTAACATTTACAGTTGATGATAAAGATACTGCTAGTAATCCAGTCGAAAATATTGTTCAAAATCAAAGTAGTGTTAAACTAGATGTAGCAAAAGTTGAGCCAGCTAAAAAAGTTCTTCCTTTCTGGATAAATTATGCTTTTGTTGCAGCTTTAGTAGCAGTTTCTATCGTAGGCAGTTTAACTTTCTTGATGAAACAATTCATGAGATAAAAAAAACTTAAATAAGAGAATTTATTTAGATTCTCAATTATTTAAGTTTTTATTTTGTCTTAAAGTCTATTTTTAGCTAATTTATTTTAACTTTGGCGTTGCTTAGCATCCAGTCATAACCATATATTGCTCCGGCTGGTATAGTTTTGGAATTATTAGTACTTACACCAAAGGCATTAGATGTTGTTTCTATAGTAATATCTTTTTCCGTATTATTATAAATATATTTAGCAAAATTACTCTTAATACTATCGTCATTTTGATAATCACTTAAATAAATAACTTCACCACTACTAGTTAAGTTTAATAACTCATTATTATTTATCTTTTTATAAATAATTTCATAAGTATCGCCAGTTTTAAAACTATTATAGCTGATACTAAGACTGTTGCTCTTGAAGGTAACAAATGTACTTATTTCTTTACTCCACTCGCCTTTAGAATTATTTTTAGTACTTCTTGTATAAACTAGACAATTACTATCGGTATCATTATTGATTTCGGGAGCGTTATTACTAGGGCTGGTTGCTTTATATAAATAAATTTCATTTTCATTTAAATCAGATAAATTAACTTTATCACTCCAAGCAGCATTATTAACTTGTTTGTTATAGGCTATATCAAAAGTTTTTTTAATATTTTCTTCACTTAAATCCATTACTTCAGTATCATTTTCTTTATTGAAAACATGAACATCATAAACGGTATTATCATCGCCACTATAAGTAATTTCAAAATAAATGTCAGCTTTATAATCTGTTAAAGAACTAGGAATATTGCATTTAGTGGCATCAATATTTAATTCTTTTTTAGAAGTACTTTTAGTTAAATAAGTAGTATTGCCATTAATAGTCATATAGCCGTTGACAAAAAACTTATCGGTAACTGGATTTACTTGTTCGCTAACAGGAACAATAGGTTCATGGATTGTTTCTTGTATTTCTGTTGTTTTATTCTCGTCTTTCTTACTTGGTTTTAAAGATAAGGCAAAGATATCAAAGCCAACTAACAAAATACAAACAATAGTTATTATAATATTTTTTACTTTTTCATTCATATACAAACACTCTATTCTATAATTAAAATTATACCATAGTAAACTTTATATAATGAAAAAAATTAGCCAATTATGACTAATTTAAGAAGATTATTTTACTTTTTATTTTTCTTTTGCTTTTTTATCTTTTTCTTTAGGTAAGGTTTCTTTTCTGGATAAGTTTAGACGACCTTTGTTATCGTAACCTAAAGATTTAACAGTTATTTCATCGCCAACTTTAAATAAGTCTTTGGGATGTTCAACGCGTTTATTGTCTAATTGAGAAACATGACATAAGCCTTCAACGCCAGGCCATAATTCAACGAAAACCCCGAAACTTTCTACTTTGGTAACTTTACCAGTATAGATAGCATCTTTTTCAACTTCACGAACGACTGCTAAGATACGTTCTTTAGTCATATTTATAATGTTTTGGTCTTGATGATAAATTATAACACGACCGTCATCTTCTAAATCTACTTTAACAGCATCTTTATCATTAACTGAGGTAACATTACTGCATTCTAAGATTATCTTAGTAATCATTTCGCCACCTTTACCAATAACATCCTTAATTTTTTCAGGATTAATAGTAAAGCATTCAATTTTTGGAGCATAAGGTGATAATTCTTTTCTTGGAGCTTCAATAGCTTCTTGCATAACATCTAGGACTTCTAAACGTGCTTTTTTAGCTTGAGCAAGAGCTTTCTTTAAAATAGCTTCAGTTACTCCTTTAATTTTGATATCCATTTGTAGAGCGGTAATACCTTTTCTGGTACCAGCAACTTTGAAATCCATATCACCCATGTGGTCTTCTAAACCTTGGATATCAGTTAAAATTGTATATTTTTTACCGTCATTAGAAGTAATTAGCCCCATGGCAATACCAGCAACTGGTGCTTTAATTGGAACACCAGCAGCCATTAAGGACATACAGCCGGCACAGATAGTAGCTTGGGATGAAGAACCGTTTGATTCCATAATTTCTGAGACAACGCGAACAGTATATGGAAATTCTTCTTCACTAGGCATAACTTGAAGTAAGGCTCTTTCGCCTAAAGCACCATGACCAATTTCACGACGTCCTGGCGAACCATAACGACCTACTTCACCCACACAATAAGCTGGGAAGTTATAATGTAACATAAATCTCTTAGTGTCTTCTAAACCTAGGCCGTCTAAAATTTGATGTTCATTTAAAGCTCCTAAAGTAGTAGTTGCTAAGGCTTGTGTTTCACCTCTTGTAAATACTGCGGAACCGTGAGTTCTTGGTAAGATATCAACCTCCGCTTTTAAAGGACGGATTTCATCCATAGCGCGACCATCGGGACGAACATGTTTTTTAGTAATTAGGTCTCTTACGCATTCGCCTTCAATTTTATCAACTAACTTTTTAACATCCTTAATAATATTTTCAATATTAATATTCCCAGCATAAATTTCAGCAAAATGACCGATAGTACTTTCTTTAACATTGCTAATTGCATCATATTGAGCAAGTTTTCCTTTAACATCGAAGCACTGGAACATATTATCTGTTGCATATTCTCTTACTTGACTTTCTAATTCTTTATCTATAGAAGCTAAATCAACAGTTACTTTTTCTTGTCCTACTTCGCTTACAATATCACTTTGGAATTTACAAAGTTTTTTAATTTCTTCATGACCAAACATTAAAGCTTCTAACATATCTTTTTCACTAGCTTCTTTAGCGCCGGCTTCAACCATACAAATAGCATCTTTACTACCTGCAACTGTTACACTTAATGTAGTTTCAGCTGCTTGCTTAGTATCAGGATTAATAATATAATCCTTACCAATTTTACCTACAACAACGCCAGCGATTGGTCCATCAAACGGAATATTAGATATAGATAATGCTAAGCTTGATGCAAACATGGCAGTCATTTCTGGAGAGTTATCAGGGTCAACTGATAAAACGGTATTAATAACTTGTACTTCGTTTCTAAAGTTTTCATCAAACATTGGTCTTATTGGACGGTCAATTAAACGTGCAGTTAATGTAGCAGCATCACTTGGTCTTCCTTCTCTTTTAATAAATCCACCTGGGATTTTACCGACAGAGTATAATCTTTCTTGGTATAAAACTGTTAATGGAAAGAAATCTTGAGTTATTGGGGTATTACCCATAACTACAGCCGTTAAAATAACGGTATCGCCATAACGAACTAATACTGAAGCATTAGCTTGTTTAGCGTATTCGCCAGTTTCAACTATTAATTTTTCACCTAAAAAATCATACTCAAATACTCTTTTACTCATAATTTACTCCTTAATTTTTTGTATCTTTATAATCTATAATCTTTTATAAAGAATTCCTATTTTATAGTACCATAAATTACTATTAATAGGTTATAATTTAAACATTTTTAATCTTGATAATCTATTCTTCAAGAAAAAAAGCACTATAAAGATAAGTGCCTACTTTCTGATATTTAATTTTTTAATTGTTTCTCTGTAGCTAACTACATCGTTTTTCTTTAAATAATCTAATAAACTTCTTCTTTTACCTACCTTCTTAAGTAATCCTCTTTTTGAATGATAGTCATGAATGTGAGTTTTTAGATGTTCAGTTAAATCATTAATTTCGTATGTAAGAATAGCAATTTGAGCTTCAGTTGCACCGCAACCTTTTTCCTTACCGAATTCTTTAACTAATTTTGCTTTTGTTTCTTTTGAAACTGCCATATTTATCTCTCCTTTTCTAATTATCCGTTTAATCTTAGCAAAAATCCGAAAGATGAGTGGTTCAAGCCAGGAATAAACTTTCCTAAATATCTTATATTATTTTTATCTAAAAAGCAAGTACTAATTTTCAAAAGTGGCATCTAAATAATAAATTGGTCTTCCTTCTTTTTGATATTGTTTTTCATAGTTTGTTAAAACATTAGGAATTGGTTTTTCTTCATGATGTAAATCGAGACTTACACGATTAAATGTATACCAATATTGAGATAGACTCATTAGGGAATAAGCAAAATATCCTTTGTTATCAGTTTTTAAAATAATATGTTTAGTTTTTCTAAATACTCTATCATATAATTTTAAATAGTTAACATGAGTAAGACGTCTTTTTTCATCATGAGCTTTTGGCCATGGTTCTGGGAAGGTTAAATAAATTGTATCTATTTCTTTTTTAAATACTTTATCTAAATCACCAGCATCCATATTAATAAGTTTTAAATTATTTAGTTTAGCTTTATCTAATATTCTTATGGCACTTACCATTTGGGATGAATTAATTTCAATACCAATAAAGTTAATGTTAGGATATTTTTTAGCCATTTCGATAATAAAATCGCCTCTTCCCATGCCTATTTCAATTTTTATAGGATTGTTATTGTTAAATAAACTATTCCATTTACCTATATAAGTAGTTGGATTAGTAACAACATAAGGACTACGATTTACAATTTTATCAGCATCTTTTACTACTATGTATTCCATATATACTCCGTTTCTTTTTTATATACTATCATAAATCATCTTATTATGATAGTTATTTTAAATTTTTCTAATTATTTTTTCTTTTTAAGACTAATTTTTCGTAAGAAGCAACATCTTCTTGGAAGTATTTAAAGCCGTCAGCAATTATTTTATCATCAGTTAAATCAAGGCCAGCAACTTTTAAGGCATCTAAAGTTTTTAGAGAGCCTCCTGTTTTTAAGAATTCTAAATACTTTTCTTTACTACCAGGAATATTATTTTTAATATCGTTAGCTATTTTAGTAGCCATTATTATACCAGTTGCATATTGAAAATTATAGTAACGATAATATCCTAAGAAGTAATGTAATCTAGTAATATAACCATATTTTAAATAGTCATCTACTACTACTTCTGGATTATATTTTATGTAAAGCTCTTGATAAATACTAAGCATGGCATCGGTTGTTAATGGTCTTCCGTTTTTAATAGCCTTACAAATATTGTCCTCAAATTCAAACCACATCATTGAATTATAAACATTAGCTATAAACTTTTTAATTTTTTGTTCTAAAATGATTTCTTTTTCAGTATCAGTACTTGCTTTTTCTAAATAATAATTAGCCATTAAAATTTCGTTAGTTAAAGAAGCAACTTCGGAAAGAAAGTTAGAAAAATGAAAGTTACTGAATTTCTGATTTTCTTTAATGAAGCTAGCATTAACAGCATGACCTAGTTCGTGAGCCATGGTGTAGCTATCTTTTTGATAATCATGACTATTCATAACAATTAAAGATTGGGTATAGTTGCGAAAATGATAACCACCTAAGTATTTATTTTCTCGTGGGTATACATCTATTATGCCAGTATTTAATAAAGCTTTTAGACGTTCGATGTAGGTTGGTCCGAGTGGGCTTAGAGCATTAATGACATTATCTATAGCATCATCAAAAGACATTTTAACTTCCGTTTTACTATCACGACTATCATAAAAATGCATTTTTTCAAGACCTAAACTTTGTTTTTTTAAACTGTAATATTTTTTTATGGCATCTAAATGTAAATTAGTAGTCTTTAAAAGATTATCGGTAATTGCTAAATTTAAATCATCATCACCTAAAGTATGTTCTAAAATAGAATTATAGCCAGCATCATCGGCTAAGTCTTGAAATATTTGGTAGCGCATATTAAGTAAATTAGATACCGTTTTATTTATTTTTGCTAGACTTTCAAAGTAAGTAGATGCTAAAACGGCCTTTTCTTCGGCACTTGCATTTAGCATTAAACGATTGTAATTACTTGTAGTTAGTTTTACCGGTTCACCACGAAAAATTATTTCTTCGCTAGGAAATTCAACATTCATTATAGTACTGTATAAACTATTTATTCTACTAATATAAGGTAACATTTTAGCAAATAAGATACTATCTTCCGAGTGTTCTTTCTTCCTTAAAACATTATAGAAAGTCATATAATATTCTTTTAAATCAGGATTTTCTTCTAAATATTCATTTAAGGGAATATCGATATTTAAGATTTCTGTATTAATTACTTTTTTTAGTTCATCTAATTTTGTCTTTATTTTATTAATTATATCTTTATTTTGATTATAATTTTGATTTGCTAAGTCTAAATCAGAGTTTACTTCGTTGTAACTATAAATTTTTTCCCATTCTAAGTACTTAGCAAAGTACCAATCAAGTTGGTCTTTTAAAGATTTTTTCTTAAATTCTTCAATATCAAAGTTTTCGTTTTCTAACTGTTTTAGATGATTAGTAAAAGTTTCGTCATCTTTAAAAAGGGAAGTAAAATTAATATTAGTTTTATATTTCATACATGTATTTCCTTATCTTATTAATGGTTATTTTGATTATAATGCCTATTTATTCTTATTAATTTTTGTTCTGGTGTTTCTTTTATATTATAGTTTTTAGGATAAAACCCTAAATTGCCATTTAAGATAGCCAGTACGGGTTTTATATGCATCTTTTGTAAGCCTCTATCCCAATCTAAAAACACTTGGTATTTTAATAAGCAATCGTCTACTAAATCATCATCGATTATAACAAAATCGGTTACATCATGATTAGACTTTAAGTATTTTTTAATTTCTAAGCTACGATTTTCTGCTACATAAGGTGTTAAATCATAAATATTTATACCATTATTTTTTAAAATCTCAATATATTTTTCTAAATAACTACCTTGTAATGTCGTTACATTTTGACGTTGTAAGGGATATTTATTGGCACTGGTTAAGACTATTTTAGCTTTACTAAATTCAATGATTTGTTTTAAAACATCAAGATTTTCAGGAGCAATTAAATCAGGATGATACCAATTATTTAAGACGCCGTCTAAATCAAGAAATATTATTTTCATATTGTTATACCATCTTTTATTTGTTTTTTAATTTTACTTTTGGTTTTCCTCATTTTCATTAGCTTCTTTTTCATATAATTTTTTATAAGTTTTACTGGTTTTTAAAAGGTTTTTATGACTGCCAACAGCTTCAACTACGCCGTCATTAATAACGAAGATTTTATCAGCATCAATTACAGTAGACAAACGGTGAGCAATAATAAGAATGGTATATTCCCCTTTTAAGTTACTAATAGCTTGTTGAATCTTTTCTTGAGTTTCATTATCTAAGGCACTTGTTGCCTCATCAAATAATAATATCTCAGTTTTTAAAAGAAGAGCTCTAGCAATCGCAAGACGTTGTTTTTGACCACCGGATAAAGTAACGCCGCCTTCGCCAACGATAGTATCATATTTATTAGGTAGAGTTTCAATGAAATCATCTAAGCATGCTAAATGACATGCTTCTTTAATTTCTTTTTCAGTCGCATTTTTCTTAATTACTTTTAAATTATCCATAATACTCATATTAAAGATATAAGCATTTTGACTAATTACCGATAAGTTACCACGGATACTGGATTTTTCTAAAGTATTGATATCGACGCCATCGAAGGTTATCGTGCCGCTATTTACACGTTCTAAAGCACTAATTAAGTTGAAAATAGTAGTCTTACCAGAACCAGAAGGACCGACAAAACCGATTGTTTCATTAGCATTTATCTTAAAGTTCATCTTTTTTAAGACTGGTAGATTTTCTTCATAAGCAAAAGAAACGTCTTTAAATTCAATATTTCCTTCAAATTTCTTTAGTTTCTTAGTACCAAATTTTTCTTTAGCAAATTCATCTTCTTCTAGGATACCAAAAATACGATTAGCTGCTAAATTAAATTGTTTAATAATTTCAAATATTTGTTCTATCCAATCAGCTGTCCATAAGATTCTATCATTATAATTATAAATAATAATGGCGTTAGCAACACTTAAACTGCCTAAACTTAGAAACATGAAAATAAAGGCATTAATAACTAATTCACCAGTATCTTTAATAGAGCTGCCAAAAGCACGCAATATAGCTCTTTCTCTTTGATATTTATAAGAAACTTTATTAGTTTCAGACATATATTCATCAGCTTTAGCTAAGAATGATTCCTCAGCATCTAAGATTTTAACATCTTTAGAGCCTCTTACTATTTCAGAAATGAAACCACCGGTTCTTTCTCTACTCTTACGCCATTCTTTACGATTTTTATAGTTAATACCACTAGCGTACTTATTATATAAAAAGACGATAACCATTAAAGTAACATATATTAAACCTAGAATCCAGTTAATAAAGAAAACAGTTGCTAAAACCCCAAGACTACCAATAATACTACTAAAATAATCAATCATAGTTGTAAAGATATCAGTTAAATTATCGGTATCACCATTTATTCTTTCAATAAAAACACCACTAGAGTTATTACTTAAATCTTTTTGTGTGATTTTTAAAGTTTCTCTTACTAATTCTAATTGTAAATTTCTTCTAACATCATAATAGAATTTATTATAAAAATAATTATAAGCTAAACGACAAAAGGTATTACCTATCTCAATAATAAAGATACAAATAATAATTACTAAGAGTCTGCCATAATTATTACTAGTTAAAGCTAAGAGTCTTTGGGCTACAAGGACTGGGGCAATAACTGAACCGATAGTCATAATAATATTAATTATTAAAAATAACCATAGGTATTTACGACCTGTCTTAGCGTATTTATAAGTTGATTTAAAATTGATCCAAACACTACGATTTGGAGTTTTTGTTTCTTCTTTTTTTACTTCTTCCATATTTACCTCACTACTTTTAAAAAGTATAATCTTTTTATTCTTTTCAAGTAAGTTAATTATAGCATAATAAGCCTAGTTTTACTTGTTTTTTTATGTATTTTTACTAATAATATTTTAAGAATTAAAAAAGAACAGATGTTTTTTATGTCTATCCTAAGAGACACATTTTATTTTCTGTTCTTTTTTTGTTACTATTTTTTTCTACTAATTATTATCTTTATTTTGTTAATTACTATCTTCATCAAATAAAATTGCTTTATTAAGTTTAGGACCTTTTTGTTCTTGCATTTTAATATACTCTTCTAAAGTATGACATTCAGTTACAGTATCAGCTATAGATGAAACTAAAGTTTCTTTATATGCATTAGTTTCTTTAGATACATCAATAAGTCCCATTGCAACTTGTCTAGTAGCCATTAACATACTATCTTGTGATACACAGTAATTATTTTTTCTTAAATAAATGTAAGATTTATCAATGGCATCATCATCTACTACATAACGGATACCATTAATTTGAAACTCCATAAGCAAACCATTTCGAAAATATGATTTAGTATTAGCTATTAAAAATTTTTGCATTCTATTATATTTAATATAATAATCTTTATCCCTAGGAAGCATTAAGTTACCTTTAATATTTTTTTGTAAGATATCAGTAAGTTTATCATTGCCGAAGCTTAAAAATTCTAAAACTGATTTAGGAAGATAGCCCTTTTTATCTATTATACCTACTATATAATCAATAAATCTAAGAGCAAATTTATTAGTATTCTCGCGAGTCTTATATACAGACATAAGATTAATTAATTTTTGATTTTTAAATTTATAAGTATTAGTAGTAAAATACTCTTCCATACTTAAAGTGTCGTCAATAAGTTTGAAAGCTACTGTGGATAGATTATAATAAAATTTTTTAGCTGCCAAAGCTTTGGTTTCTGTAATTTCTGCTAGTTCTTGAGCATCAATAGTACCAATAATTCTTAAGGCTTCATCAAATCCAGAAACTGGAGTAATACCGTATTTTTTGCAGAACGATTCAACACTAGTATTAGATTTTTTATAAATAGCACATAATTTAAAACAATCTTTTAAACCATTTAATTCGTAGCCACTTAATTTAAATAAAGTGTTTTCTCTTAGGGCATTTATATCTCTAAGAAATTTATTACCTTCAATAATATCTTTCATTAAAGCAAGCTCTTCATCCTTAGCATTTAACATATATTTTATAAGTTTTTCTTGATGAAATCCGGCTCTTTTGATAACAGCTTCCCAGATATAATCAGCCATTTGTTTAAATATACCTAGTCTTTTGATATTAGTATTATAAACTCTATCTATAATATAATTAATAATGTCCATATTATCTTTTAACCTAACATCAAGGTACTTTATGTATACTAATTGGTTCTTTAAAGAATACTTTTTATAATTTTTCACAAAATAATCTTTAATATATCTTTTATGTTTTGGATTCTTAGGAAAATCATATCTAAATATAAGTTCATGGTCAATATCTAAAAAAATATTAAATAACTTTACCATTTCATAATCATTAAATTCATCAGTTAAGTGGCCAATATAAAGGGCGCTTATATCATGAGTTTGTTCAACATAAAGTAACAAGCCGTCAATGATATCAGGATATTTATTTTCACATCTTTCTTCTAGTTTAACTAACCAATAAGCCTCAGTATAGCACTTTTCTCTTAATAAAAAGTCAATAATTTCAGAAAATTCTTTATCTGTAAAGCATTCTTTTATAGAAGGCCATAGGTTTCTGAAAAAATGAATATCAGCTATTAATAAAGGCTTAAGATTAGTATATATCTTTTGGATGTTATCCTTTTTAAAATATGACGAACCTCTTCCTAGAAAGAATGATATATCATTTTCTTCTTGACACCTTTTTATCAAATCATTAGTAATCATATCAGCAATTTTTTTAGCAACACGTTCATTAATTTTAAAAAAAAGTTTTTTATACTCTTCAATACTTAACATCTTAAGATTTTTATGCAAATAGTTTTTTTCATATTTCTTAAAAAAATATTCAAACTGCTCGTCATTTAATTTTGACCATAAAGATAAGCCTTTAATACTATCAGGAGTCAATAAACTATAAATAGTATCTAAATCTTTTAAAGTAAGATATTCAATATAATAATTACCAGAGGTATTAACCAGTGCTGATAACAATATATTTTTATTTTGAGAATATAATATATCATAAATTTTTTTACGTTGGTTAGCACTAAATAAACTACTATATGTCTTACTTAATAAAACTACTTCTTTTCTATTTTTAATGGTGCTTAGACATAGATTGTAAATATCTTTATCGGTGAAATTTTCTATTATTTGATTTAATATTGCATCAGGTTTATCTTCCATTTTAGTATGTTTACTGGGCGTTACTTCTTTAAAGGTTTTAACTGTTTTAAAAAAATCATTAGTAATACTTGCAAGAAAGTCGGGACTCAATCGCTTATAATTAAATTTTAATCTTACTAAATCATCGCTAGTAACATCTCCATTTATAAACTGTTGTTCTAAGTTTTTTAAATTATCCGGTGATGTACAATTTTTAATAATATCAAAGTAAGGATAATCATAAATAAAGCTACAATCATATTCTTTGGCATAACCATACCACTTGTTTGCTAGTGTACAAAAATCAGCATTGTTAAGTAAAAAATTTAAATGCTTACTTTTGGTATAGTATTCTAAAAATTGTTTGGCTACGCCGGTTTCTATTTCTTTTTTATCATGAAAATCATCTAAAGATTTGGTAATTTCTTTACTTATTTTTATAATGGCATTTTCATCAAGTAAGCTTCTTAAAAATGTGTTAGTTTGCAACCATAACTCAGGGTTTTGGCATAACTTTTCAATTAGCTCACTTAGTTCTTCATAAAGATAATAATTAATTAGAATACTTCTGGTAGTAACATCAAGTTCTTTATCGTTTAAATAAAATATTAGGTTTTCTGGATGTTTTTCAATAGACTTTTTTAAAGCATTCATTTTAGCATTACCAGTTAAATCTTTTAGATTAACAAGTCTTTTAGGTTCTATAGTAATATCATTACCATTTAAAATATTAGTAACATATGTATTGAAAAAATTCTCTACTTCCTTCATCTTAATTATTCTCCATTTCTATTATTTGTTTTCTTAAACTTATTAATTTATGGTTTTCAAGTTTAAGAATAAATTCTAAAACTTCAATTGGTAATTTTCTTAACTTTTCTTTAAATTCTTCTTTATTATTACTACTTTTAATTAAATCATTAGTATAGTCATCATAAATATTAGTTATATCATTATTATTCATTTTACTAACCTGAATCCCCTCTAATCGTGATGTTTACTATAAGGCAAGCATATAAATTTGTCAATAGCAAATTCTAATAAGCTGTTAACATAATAAACTTTAGTAAGTTATTGATGTAACAAGTTCTAAAAAACATAAAAAAAGTACTTAATATAAGATAAAATTCTAATAATAAGTACTTTAAATTTTTTAATTATTTTTTAGTTAAGTAACAGATAGTTTCCACATGATAAGTAAAGCTAAACATATCAAGACCAATAATTGATTTAATATTGTAATCACTTTTTAAATAGTTAATATCTCTTGCTAGAGTTATAGGATCACAGGCTATATAAATTATATCACTTGCATTTACTTTTCTTAAGAGCTCAATACCATTTTTAGACATGCCACTACGAGGTGGGTCAATTATAACTAAATCAATTTTATCATTTATTTTCGAAATTAATTCGTTGGCATCGCCACATAAGTAAAAACAATTATTTAAGCCATTTATTTTAGCATTATAGGTTGCATTAATTGTAGCATTTTTATTTATTTCAATACCATATACTTTCTTAGAAAAAGGGGCTAGGGTAAGACCTAGTGTACCAGTTCCACAAAACAAATCAAGAACATATTTATCTTTAGGAGCAAGTTCTGTTAAAAGAATAAAAAGATGTTCGGTTATACCTAAGTTAATTTGAAAGAAGGCATCATATGATACTTTAAAATACATATTATTAAGACATTCAATAAAAAAGTCCTCGCCACGCAAAATATGTCCATTTTGTAAAATACCTACTATTTTAAAATTAGTTAAATTAGGAAGTTCTAACTTATCATCAGTAATAAAATTAGCTAGAATTTCCATATTATAATTATTTCTAATAACCACAGTACCATTTTTTATTTTAAAATCGGGAATTAGTTTAATAAATTCGTTAACTTTAAATGGTACTAGCTTACACTCATCAATACTTACTATTTCATTAGTTTCTTCTTTATAAAGACCTACTCTTCCCTCTTTAACATGTAAGGTTATTTTATTACGATATTCTAAAGTATTAGGTGAGGCAATTATAGGAATGTTAACATCTAAGTCACAAAACTTTTTAAAAATATGTTCTAACTTTTTCTTTTTAAAGTTAAGAGTATCTTCATATTTCATAAGACTTAGGCTACAGCCACCACAAGTACTAGTATAAGGACAAAATGATTCTTGACGATTAGTAAAGTTTATTTTGGTTACACGACCGATATTGTATTTTTTAGTCTCTTTTATTATTTCAATTTCTACTTCATCATCAATACAAGTATTAGGAACAAAGGTTATTTTATCATTTATATAACAAATACCACGTCCATAATCATCTAATCTTAATATTTTGGCTTTCATTTAAATCAATCCTTTTACATTTTATTAATTTTTGGCATCCTAAGTAATCTTTTCCTTCTTGTTTTAGCACTCTTTAATTTTACCATATCTTCTTGGTAAGCATTAATAAAATCGTTAGTAAATATGGCGTTTTCGACATTTACGCCAGTCATGTTGTAATTAAGAATTATTACTCCAGAATAATTGCCATTAGACATATCCTTATTATAAACTTCTTGGGGATTAATTCTAGCATTAGTATCTGAAAAATCAATACCAGATACTAGACAACCCTCAAAGTCAACCATTAATAAATCATAATATTTTAAGTCGGCTACATAAATTGGATTTATCATTTTGACATCATTTCTATTTATAAAGAAATCACTAGGAAAACTTAAAGAGTGATAAATTCCTAATTTTCTAATATTTGCTATCAAATCATTGTACTCATCTAAATTTTGGGCAATTTTAGCATTTATTTCTTGAAGCAAAGCTTTCTTTTTAGCAAGTTCTTCACGAGCATTGTCTCTTTCTATTGATTTTATTGTACTTTCGTTAAGTAACTTTTCTTCCTCATTAGCTCTAAGTAATATTTCTTTTCTACTGGCAATAACTGAAGTTGGTATTTTTTGATTACTGATTTCCATTATAATATCGCCGTTTGCATCAAAATATGTTGTATTACCAGTTTGTGATGTTTGACTTGGAAGATAAAGAGTTTTGTCATTAAAATTTATCATATCTAAATATTTACCAGGAACATTATTTTTATTCATTAATACTTTACCATTTTTATCTACTATAACAGTTAAAGTATTATTAAAGATACGACATTTAATCTCTATGTATAAAAAGGATTCATTATAATAAACATATATTTTATTACGGTTATCACTTAAATAGTAGTCGCTTATTTCCTCTTGAACTTCATTAGGTATATTATAATACTTCATCATTTTGTTTAAAGTTTCTAAATCAACAAAGTCATATTTTTTACTTTCCTCTTCTTTTTTTAGAAATTCATTTGCATAAACCATGGGCTTTTTCTTAGTTACAGTAAAGCCATTGATATTTAACCTTATATAATTTTTACCTTCTATATTAAATAATTCAGCAACACAGTAGTCGCAACTTGAATGAAATTCAAAATAATCTTCTACTTGACCTAAAGGATTAAGCCATTCATAGGTTTTTTCATATAGTACTTCACTGGAAAATAAAGTATAACCGTATTCTTGAAATATAAATTTTACGTTATATAAATCTTTTATTATCTTATTGGTATAAATATTTACTAAGTAATAAATTTTAGGATTATCTTTATCTTGAATTACGGCAATGCCACAACTAACGCTTTTTATTTTACCATAATCAATATTTAAAATAGATGAACAATCAGCAAAGATAAATTTATTATCGCTTACAAAGCCCTCTAGGTAACTAGTTGAAATATCTAAATATTCTTTTTTAAGCATTTTTTTAAATTCTAATTCATTAAAGAAAGTAATTATCGTTGGTTCGTTAGTTTTTGCATTTAAACTTTCCTGATTATTGGAATTTTTTTCAGGAAGACCAATAAAATTTCTATTTATAAATTGCCAGATTTTTTTTAATTTTTCTTTAGTTGTCATATTTATTCTTCTTTCTTTTTCTTTGTTAGTCCCCTTTTTAACATTCCTTCTTGGTAAGCATTAATAAAATCGTTGTTAAATATAGCATTCTCAATATTGACGCCGGTCATATCATAGTTAAGAATTGTTACATCAGAATAATTACCATTAGACATATCCTTGTTATAAACTTCCTGAGGATTAAGACAAGCATTAGTATCTGAAAAATCAATACCAGATACAAGACAATCTTTAAAGTCTACTGTTAATAAATCGTAATATTTTAAATCGGCTATATAAGCTGGATTTATCATTTCAACATTATTCCTTTTTATAAAGAAATTTTTAGGAATTGGTGTTAAATGATACAACTTTAATAAGCTAATTTCTCGCTGTAATTTTTCAATAGAATTTACATGTTCCTCTATTTCCTTTTGATAACCTAGTAATATTCTTTTCTTAGCTTCTAATTCACTTTTTTGCTCTTCTCTAGTTTTTTCTTTAATACTTTCTTCTAATAATTCAATTTTTCTTGTTTTTAAATATTCATCTCGACTTACTAACCGAACCACCTTTTTTAATTTGCGATTAGTAAGATTAAAATATCCAACATTAATTATCCTATCACAAGGATAATAATTTTTACCTGTTAATATAAAGTAATCATCATAGAAAAGCCTGTCATTATCCCACATAGATTCTGCTAAATACATAAATTTTTTAGTTTTTAAATTTAAGGCATAGTAAATTTTGGCAAAAGAAAACTTGTTAAAAGTATAGCAGATTAGAAAATTTTCATATAATCTTATTGGATGAAATTTCACTTTTGAATACTTATTACTTTTTATATCGTAATACCTGTAAGGCCTTTTGCTTAAAATATTATAGTGTGTTTCATAAACAATATATGGAAATCTTTTGTTTAATGGCATGTCATTTGTTTTTTCAAAGTGTTCCTCATAAAATTCCTTTCCTTTGCCAAAATACATGTTTTCAATATCATATGTTATTGGATTTCCAAATACATCTATTTTTTGATTTTTAGTGTTAACATCAGAAACTCGAGCTATACCTTCAGCTCCGAAATTATTGGCACTTATATACTTAGTTTCTATTACTTCATTGCCTTTGGTATCTAAATAACCATATAAACTGTTATCATCTTGTACTAGAAGACGACCACCATCATAAGAAATGCATCCATTATATTTATAATAATAAAATTTATCACCTATTTTAAACTTTATCTTATCATCAATTCGTTGGATTTCTGTAATTGTACCAGCAATATAAAGTTGATAAAAATGCTTATCCATTTTTAGCCAATTTAAACTTTTTTCACGGTTTTTTGATAAATTAGATGCGTCAATAAATCTTGACAGCAAATTTCCTGATGCATCATAGTAGGAAACACATTTCGAATTTTTTTTATCATATATAGCAACTATTTTATCATTAAAACTAATTGAAATGGCTTTTTTGATTACCTGCTTGTTAAATAACTCTTTATTTTTAGATAATACCCAGCATTTTTCTTCTGCCTCTCCATAATTACTATGAATTTCTAAGAAGGAATCATTATGTTTAAAATGAATTGACCAATATTTTTCAGTGCTAAATATAATTTCTAGTTCATTTCTGACTGTCTTAGGAACATTAAAAGTATTTAAAAGGTTATGAATTTCAGCCAAATCTTTATCATCTGCTAATGTTTTTTCATATATTTTTTGCTTTCTATTTTCTAAATAGCCAAAACTATATCTTTCATCAACATCAATAAGAATTTTTTTAAAATCAGTCATGGTCATTTCTTTTCGCTGTTCATCTACAGAAAGTGGATATTCTTTACCATTGTATATAACTTTGCCATTTGGACTTATTACCAATGAACCACGATGTTTTTTTAAGAAAACAAAGAAGCCATTGTTTCTTTCTTTAAATTTTAAATCAGTTTCAAAAACATTTTTTCCAAGATAAAGGTTAAAAATATAATTTTTATTACCATTATGAAGTAAAACCGTTCCCTCTTCCATATTTATGACATTAACAAAATTAAACAGTTGCTGACCAGTTGGTCCCATAACAGTATTGCTGGTAAGTAAATAATCAGCATCAACCTTCTTTACAGGTTTCTTTAACATTTCTGTTTCTGGAATTTCTTCCCTAGTTTCTAAATTAACATAATAATATTGCCAATCATCTTCAAAAACGCTTTCTAAATATTTGCGATACTCTAAATCGTCATTCATCATCTTAAGTCTCCTTTTTTTGTCGTTGTAATTTTGTCATTAGACTTCTTATTTCAAATTTCTTTTTAATATTCCTTCTTGGTAAGCATTAATAAAATCATTAGTAAATACAGCATTCTCAATATTTACGCCAGTCATATCATAATTAAGAATTGTTACATCCGAATAATTGCCATTAGACATATCCTTATTATAAACTTCTTGAGGATTAAGACAAGCATTAGTATCTGAAAAATCAATATCTCTAATCATACAACCAGTAAAATCTACTGAAAACAAATCATAATATTTTAAGTCAGCTACATAACTATAATTAATTCTTTTAACCCCATTTAATTCAACAAAGAAATCATTAGGAATTGGAGTCATATGATATATTTTTAATCTCTTTATTTCAGCTTTGATATCCATGATTTCAGACAATTTTTGGTTAATTCTTCTTTGACAATCTTCTAAGAGTTTTTTCTTCTCAAGTAAAAGTTCACGTTCTTTCTTGCGTTGTTCTTCTCTTTGTTGCTCTCTTTCTTCCTCTTTACTTTTTTCATCTAAATCTTCTTTAGTAGTTGATTCTTTTAAAGATAATAAATAATCTTCCTTACTCATGATTTTGGCATTTCTTTTTAATCTTTTATAACGAATATTAAAATCACCTAAATTTATTAAAGAGTCTTTTGGATAATAAGTTGTACTGTTAATAACAAAGTAGTTATCATAAAAATCAGTAAATACACCAAGTTCGTCTAAATATATAAAAACGCCCGTAGATTTATCAAGAGCATAATAACCATTTGGCTTAAACATATCATTTTCAAGTTTTCCGATTAGAAAGTTGTCATACTGTCTACATGGTTTTAATTTAGTTGTTCTTTTAATATAACTACTATAGTCATAAAAAGTGTAAGTTGGTTTTAGTAATGTTCTTTTATTTACAGAGTAAGTTAAATAACGTCTTTGTTCATCTTCTGGCATTTTATATGAATTTTTAAACTTTCCTTCATAGGCGTTAGAGCCAAGAGGTTCTGGTCTGCTATTTACTTTAATTCCATTGATGTCGATAAAAGAAAGAATACGATTTAGATAATTTTCTGGATAATTACTAACAGCAGCACAACCGTCTATAAAATCGGTAGCATAGCGATACTGTGGCTCTATATCAATGAAACCTTCTTCTCCTAAATAACCATAGTTACCATTAATATCTCTAATTAATAGTTTGCCACAGCAAAATTTACTAGATGTATAATAGGTTTCACTGCCTATTTTAAATTCTATTTTACTTTTATCTGTTATTGTTTTGCATGGTTTAACATCATGAAAAACAGGAATGTGGCGACGATAAAGTTTTAAAAAAGTACTATCTATCAAAATTAAATCTTTTGGATTTGTTAATTTAGCACTGATATTTCCAAATTCATCATAAAAAACTATGTCTTCATTCTCATAATTTAAACCAAAAATAGCTAAATTTTTATCATCAAATATAATTTCTTTAGAAAATCTCTTTTCAAAATTTTTATTGAATAGTATATTGCCATTCTTCGTTGCAATAATTACTTTTTTGGAATAATCCATCGAACTAAAAGCCTGAATTACTAAAAAAGTATCGTTATAATGTAAGTCTAAAGTTACATAGGAAGCTAATGGATATAAACTTGCTATTTTTTCACATGGAACTTGGAATTTTTCGAATAAATCATTTACATAAGAAAAAGATGTTCCATAATTAAGATATTCGCTGTGATAGTCCGATTTATACCTTTCTTCGTAACCTTCAGGATAACTGATATCAAATATTATTTTTTTACCTGGATTATCATAACTTTTAAAGTATAGACTGTAGCGCACTATTGCTATTTTATTATCCCTAGTAATATCAACGGTTATAGGGGCAGTACTTCTGTGAATTTCATTCCCCTTTGGTCCGAATAAATAGTAGACATCATTTGCCTTATCCCAAAAAGTTGTGTAGTCATCTTTTAAACATACATACTCATATTTTGTATAATAAACTATCTTTTTGGTATATAAATTAATTATATAGGTAAAGCCATTTTTTGCAGCTACGCATATTCCGTCGGAAGCATTACAAATTTTATCAAATTTTCCTGGTAGTAGAGAGTTACCATTAAAGTCAAGAACATCATTTTCTTTTAAAACCCAAAAAGTTCCAATGTTTTTGATGCCAACAGTTGTTTTATTAACAGGTATTGCTTCTTTCGTTTCGGTATCTAAATAATACGCTTCATAATCATCCACAAAAATACTTCTTAAGTATTCTTGATACTTTTTATCATCACTATTCATAAATCCCCCTTGAAAGTAAGCATATTATACTCGATGTTTTCTTAAAAATAAAGATTTTTTAGTAAATTTAATAAACTATTTGTAAACTTAGAGGAATTTTATTACTTATTAAAACAATGTTATAGGTTTTAATTTTTCATATTAGTGTTATTTATATTAGATTTAATAGCATACAAGTTAGCTATATATAAATAATGAAAATAATTATATAAGTTAGTATATATTATATAGATATAGAGAATAACTTATTTTAAATAATAAAGCAATAGTTTTTAATAGTTTTATCCAGATATAGTTCTAATAGATATAGGACTATTTAAATAAATTGGTATTTAAGTTTGATTTTTTAGTAGCATATTTGTTAACTTAACACTTTTTAACGTTATACAGCATTTATTTACCACATAAATTTTTGTATTTTTAGCATACTAAAACTGGTGAATTATAATGACTAATTTAGCTGATTTTATAAGAAAAGAAAAAAATAAGGAAGAATTATTAAATGAGATAAAGAAAGAATTTAAGGATAGTAGCGATTTAATAATTAAAACTATTAAAGGTATAGATGTTATTTTTTTAGAAAGCTTATGTTCTAGTGATAAAATTAATGAGTATGTTTTAAAAGTATTTAGCTTATCTAAGAAGAGAAATCATGATTTAAATAATATTTTGGTTGGACCGAATACTAAGGAAGTTAAAGATAAGTTAGAAATAATTAATCTTTTACTTAATGGTTTTACTATTGTTTTAGGTAGTAAGTATTATGCAGTAGAAACAAAGGGAGATTTAGTAAGAAGTGTTACAGAGCCGACCACAGAATCAGATTTGCATGGACCGAAAGATTCATTTAATGAGTCTATTCAAACTAATTTAGGTTTGATTAAAAGAAGGATTAAATCACCTGATTTAGTTAATATCGATATGGATATTGGTCTTTACTCGAAAACAAAGGTAAGCATTTTGTATATAAGTTCGATTGCTGAAATTTCTTTAGTTAATAAAGTTAAATCTCGACTTAATCAAATAAACATTGACGGTATTTTAGATGCAGGAAATATTAAGCAGTTAATTGGTAAGGAAAATAGAAGTGCTTTTCCAACGAGTCAATTAACGGAAAGACCAGATAAAGCAGCCGCCGACCTATTGGAAGGAAAAATCATTATTTTAGTTGATGCTTCACCCTTAGCTATCAGTCTTCCCTCTTTTCTAGTGGATTTTATTAATCCTAGTGTTGATACTTATAGTAAGAATATTAATATTAATTTTGTGAAATTTTTGCGTTTTTTATGTTTTTTTATTACTTTGTTTTTACCAGGATTTTATATTGCTTTAATTAGTTATAATCAAGGCTCAATTCCCTTAGACTTGTTAATTAATTTTGCCATGCAACGTAGTAGCGTGCCGATTCCTTCGATTGTGGAATGTTTAGTTATTTTGATACTGTGCGCTATTCTAAGAGAAAGCGATATAAGGTTTCCTACTAATTATGGGTCATCTATTTCTATTGTGGGAGCTTTAGTAATGGGTGATGCGGCAGTTTCGGCAGGAATAGTTAGTCCAATTATGATTATTGTGGTTGCTGTAACTTATATAACCAGTATGGTTTTTACTGATGTGGAACTGATTAACTCTTTTAGGCATATAAGATTTTTAACACTTTTTCTCGTTTCACTCCTTGGTCTTTTTGGACTTTATATGGGTATCTTTTTTACTTTAATTCATTTATGTAGCTTAACTAGTTTAGATAGACCTTATACTTATCCGTTAGCGCCTTTTGATAAAGTTTATTTTAATAAAACAGTATTTCGCAGTACAAAAAAAGATGATAAATTTCGTTCTAAAATATTAACAAAGAAAAACATTCGTAAAGAAGGTGATTAAAATTAAAAGATTATTAAAAATAGTTTTCTTATTTAGTATTATTTTGATATTTGGTGGGTGCTACGACTATAATGAACTTAATAGTTTAGATATTATAAGTGGTATTGGGCTTACTTTTAATGATAACGAATATAAGGTGAGTTACGAAGTTATTAACACGAACTTAGATAAAGATAATACGGATAGTAAAAAAAGTTTTGTTGTATCAGGGATTGGTAAAAATTTAAGTGATGCTATTGGTAATGCTAATAGTAAATTAAATAAAAAACCTTACTTTGAACATATTAAAGTTATGCTTATAGATACTAATGTTGATATTATGCAAATAAGTGATTATCTTTTAAGAAGTAATATGATATCCACTAACTTTTATTTAGTATTAGCTGATAATCCTTTAGAAATTCTAGAATTTACTAGCGAAGATAAAGTTATTAATTCTAATTATATTTATGATATTTTAAAAAATATTAATTATACTAAAATGAGTAACTATTTTGATTTTCAAGTTAGTAAAATTCTTAATAAAATTGATATAGCATTACCTAAAATAGAACTGGATAAACAAATTATTTTTAAGACTTATGGTCTTTATCATAAAAGTAATTTTGTCTGTTATTTAGATGATGCTAATTTAGAAATGTATAAGTATTTTTTGAAAGAAAATAATTTTTCTTACAGTAATGATAAAAATAGTATCAATTTTTATAGTAATAAGATGAAGATTGATTCAAAAGATGATATTGATATTAATTTTAATTTGAAAGCTAAAGTCGAAGCACTAGATAGCGATTATAATTTACGAAATGATGATGATTTTAAAAAGTTAGAAAGTACTTTTAATAGTAGTTTAGAAGAAGAACTTTATAAGTTTACTAAGTTTTTACAAGAAAAGAAGACAGATATTTTAGGGATTAATTATAAACACTATTTAAAAACTAAAAATGATGATGAGGACTATTTTAGTAAAACAAAAATAAAAATCAAAGTTAATACAAGCATTAATAAACCAGGGTTGACAGTTAGGAGAGTTACAAATGAATAGTAAAAGACAAAGTGTTTTAAGTATATTTTTAAGTCGAGTTCTCTATTTTGGCGTTGGTATCTCTTATATTTTAGCTCATGGTAAAAATTTTACTATTATTAATTTTCTAATTGGTTTTGTTTTAGGTTTTGGGTTATTACTTTTAATGTTAAAAGGAGACTGGGATAATTTTTTTAAGAGTTTATTAGGGAAAATTATTATTTTAAGTTTGGCTTTTTTCTTAGTTAATAATTGTCTGGTTGCCTTTGCTGTATTAGGAAGTAATTTTTATTTAATAAATACGCCACCTTTGTTAATTATTGTCCCCCTATTTATTTTAATTTTGTATGGGGTTAAAAAAGGACTTGCTACGACTTTAAGATTAAGTGATATTTTAATTTTTATAAGTATTATTATTGGTATTCTAGCTATATTAAGTATCCAAAAAAACATCGACTTTAATAATTATTTGCCAATGGAAATGTTAGATAAATGTGATAGTTTAAAATGTATTTTAAGTAGTGCTTTTTATAGTGTTAGTCCTATAATTTTAGAATTAACGTTTTTAAAAAAGGATGAAGTTAATAAAAAGGCAATAATCCTAGGATATATGATAGGCAGTCTTACTATTTTTATAATGATTTTATGTATATTAGGAATATTTGGTGGTAACTTTGCTTTGTTGTTTCGTTATCCAGAATATATTTTGCTTAAAAAAGTTAATTTGTTTAATCAGTTTGAACATTTAGAAACTTTTTTATCAATTCTTTGGTTTAATGATTTGCTTATTACTAGTTTACTAGCCGGTCTTTTAATTAATAAAGTATTTAAAGGTAAATGGTTATATATAGTTAGTATTTTGCATTTATGTTTTGTGTACTTTTTCTTTATTAGCAATTATCAACACATTTTACTTCTTTACCATTGTACTTTCTATGTTTTAGGAATATTAACTATCTTAGGAATCATTGGGACATTTTTAAAAAGAAAGCAAAAATAAAAAAGGCATACCCTGGAAAGGAGACGTGTGCCTTTTTGTCATTTATTAATTTTTTCACAAAATTATAAAATATCACTACGTTTTTGGAAACGTTTGGGAAGTATGGAAGAATTAGCTTGCGCTTTATCATAAATACGTTTTAAGTGTGATATTTCTTTATTAATTTGGTCAACACTTAAATGTAAATCACTAGCTTGCCTAGCTATTGAATAACCGAGAATCCTAGTGCGAATTATATATTCTTGACGTCGATTAAGGTTTCCTTCATGAATAAAAGCCTCAACCACTTCTTGACTCCACGCAACTTGCTTAGCCATACAACCATTGTCAATTAAAACTCATACCAAACATTATACCATACTTGTTAATACTTGAAAAGAAAAAATTTTCTGTGAGCAATTTTCTACTTAATACTCTTGAAAATTTTATTTATTTTCTAGTTCACCGTCTAGGCTAAAACTCTTAGCATCAGTTATATGAACATTAACAATTTTACCAATGAGACTCTTAGGGCCAGTTACATTAACAAGCTTCATAGTGTCAGTATAACCATAAACTTTGTCTGTCCCCTTTTCACTTATACCTTGTATTAAAACCGGTACAACTTTATCTAGTAATTTTTGATTATTTTCTAAAGAATATTTATTGACAACTGTATTTAAACGTTGTAATCTTTCTTCTTTTTCTTTTAAAGGAGTGTTGTCTTCCATTTTAGCAGCTGGTGTTCCAACTCTTGGTGAGAAAATAAAGGTATATGCACCATCATACTTACAATGGTTCACTACTTCTAATGTCTCTTGGAAGTCTTCTTCAGTTTCATTTGGGAAACCAACAATAATATCAGTAGAAATAGCAACGTTAGGTATTTCTTTTTTCATTTTATCAAAAAGATTTAAATATTCTTCTTTAGTATATCTTCTACCCATTAGTTTTAAAATTCTAGATGAACCCGATTGTAATGGTAGATGAATATATGGCATTATATTAGAATATTTGGCAATAGTAGTAATCATTTCGTCTGTAAAATCCCAAGGGTGAGATGTAACAAAGCGAAGTCTTGGAATACCAGTCTTGGCAACCATTTCTAAAAGACCGGCAAATGATACTTCTCCTTCTAAGTCTTTACCATATGCGTTAACATTTTGACCTAGTAATGTTACTTCTTGATATCCTTCTTTAACAAGTTTTTCTACTTCTCTTACAATTTCACAAGCTCTTCTACTTCTTTGTTTTCCTCTTGTATAAGGAACAATACAGTAAGTACAGAATTTATCACAACCATACATAATATTTACCCAAGCAGTAATTTTAGAATCACGTTTGTAATCAATATTTTCATAAACATTGCCTTCAATAGAATATACTTTTATGTCTTGTTTAACTTTTTTGACATCTTTAATCATGGTTGCTAGTTCGTGAATATTATGAGTACCAAAAATAATATCAACATAAGGATGTTTAGTCTTAAGTTCATTTACAACAACTTCTTCTTGAGCCATACATCCACCAATGCAGACAATTAAATCTTTTTTCGTTGTAGCCTTTAAATGTTTACATCTACCAAGGTAACCAAAGACTTTATCATGGGCATTTTCTCTTATTGCACACGTATTTAAAACGACTATATCACTATCTTCTAATTCATCAGTTTCTGTATAGCCTAAATTTTCTAAAATAGCCTTTATCTCTTCGCTATCATGAACATTCATCTGACAGCCATAAGTTCTTAGAAAATATTTTTTACCAGCATATAAATTACTCTTTCCTTCATTTTCTAAATAAATTACTTCAGCTTCATCTTTAGTTCTTTTTTTTGCATCAATCATATTTGGTAACATAAAATCACTTCTTCCTTTGCTTAAGTGATTATATCAAAAAATAAAGGGATATGCACTAATTTTAAATAACTTTTGCTAATATTTTTGTTTCTGGTCGTTTTAGTTCGTGTAATTTAGCTATCATTTGTTTTTCTTTTACATTTAAAAATTCTATATATTTTCTTTTTACATCAGCAGGATAATATGTTGTGTGAAGAATAAGTTCATTAATCGCACTTTGAATTAAGAAAATACTGCTAATAATGGTATCTTCTTCGGTTATTTCTCTAGAAGTTTCTTGGTCTTTTAAAATAACTGGACTATTAAAATCATAATAATAAGTAAAATCTTTAGTAGAATAATCATAACTATCTTTATCAAGGAGTTTCATAAGAATATTTCTTATTTTTAAATAATTCATATGAGGGTCTTTATTTTCATTAAGTAAGTATGTATTTGTAAATACACCATATATTTTATTTTTTAAAAGATATATCATTTCTTTGTATGTCATATAAAATCACCACGTTTTATAGTTTAACACTTTTATACGGCTTAGAACTGTAAAAAAACTGTAATTTTACTAGTTATATTTGATAGTAATATTACAGTTTATTATATTTGGCATTAATGCTATTTAAGATGACATAAATCTAAAACCACCCTATTAACTTTTCTTTTTCTAAATGAGTTTTAATAACATTCAACATGGCATAGATTTAAAACATAAGTGTTACAGCCCATAATGGGATGGACGTTTTAATGACATTTAACATGACATAGAAAACTAAAACACTTCGTCATCACTTTTTGATGTAGAACCTGTTTTAATGCCATTTAACATGACATAGGTCTAAAACTCATCATCAGTTTTTTCGACGTCCAATAGTAATACCATTTAACATCACATAGAACTAAAACTTTCATTTACAATTATATGATATTATATATGTTTTAATACCATTCAACATGACATAGAACTAAAACTTTCATTTACAATTATATGTAAATACTAGTTACAAGTTTTAATACCATTCAACATGACATAGAACTAAAACATTTGAATTATATGTAAATACTAGTTACAAGTTTTAATACCATTCAACATGACATAGAACTAAAACTATTTTTTCCTCTCTTTCTCACGGCTCGTGGTTTTAATACCATTCAACATGACATAGAACTAAAACCAGCCGTTAACTCTTAAAAATCCATCCTTTGTTTTAATACCATTCAACATGACATAGAACTAAAACTCTAATTCTTTGGCTGTCGCTTCATATATTGTTTTAATACCATTCAACATGACATAGAACTAAAACTGGGTGTTGTATGCAAAAAAATTAAGAAATGTTTTAATACCATTCAACATGACATAGAACTAAAACATCATCACTATTCGCTTTTGCCAATCTTTGTTTTAATACCATTCAACATGACATAGAACTAAAACAAAACTGTTTAACCAATTAGCAATGGAATAGTTTTAATACCATTCAACATGACATAGAACTAAAACCATAATATCCTAATGTAATTACATAATCTCGTTTTAATACCATTCAACATGACATAGAACTAAAACATTTGAATTATATGTAAATACTAGTTACAAGTTTTAATACCATTCAACATGACATAGAACTAAAACTATTTTTTCCTCTCTTTCTCACGGCTCGTGGTTTTAATACCATTCAACATGACATAGAACTAAAACCAGCCGTTAACTCTTAAAAATCCATCCTTTGTTTTAATACCATTCAACATGACATAGAACTAAAACTCTAATTCTTTGGCTGTCGCTTCATATATTGTTTTAATACCATTCAACATGACATAGAACTAAAACTGGGTGTTGTATGCAAAAAAATTAAGAAATGTTTTAATACCATTCAACATGACATAGAACTAAAACATCATCACTATTCGCTTTTGCCAATCTTTGTTTTAATACCATTCAACATGACATAGAACTAAAACAAAACTGTTTAACCAATTAGCAATGGAATAGTTTTAATACCATTCAACATGACATAGAACTAAAACCATAATATCCTAATGTAATTACATAATCTCGTTTTAATACCATTCAACATGACATAGAACTAAAACCATTTAATGGAACATATAACGCAAATATAGGTTTTAATACCATTCAACATGACATAGAACTAAAACTAGAGTTTGCAGAATATAATAAACAGCTAGGTTTTAATACCATTCAACATGACATAGAACTAAAACAATAGCTTTAATTTTTAATGATTTATAATAGTTTTAATACCATTCAACATGACATAGAACTAAAACATGTTAATATTAATGTCGATGAGTTATGTAGTTTTAATACCATTCAACATGACATAGAACTAAAACAGTTTAGAAAACTTATGATATAATGTAAGTGTTTTAATACCATTCAACATGACATAGAACTAAAACATTCTTTTAAGTCGCTTAAGTTTCTTAAAAGTTTTAATACCATTCAACATGACATAGAACTAAAACAATGTATGTAATGAATTATTACAAGAATTAGGTTTTAATACCATTCAACATGACATAGAACTAAAACTAAAATGTAGCCATAAACTGTAATAATAATGTTTTAATACCATTCAACATGACATAGAACTAAAACAGTGCGGTAAAAAGTTATTTAGGTTAAAACGTTTTAATACCATTCAACATGACATAGAACTAAAACTTACAAGTATTTGCACCAACTAGCATGGGTGTTTTAATACCATTCAACATGACATAGAACTAAAACAATATTAATAACATATAAAGTCCAAATAAAGTTTTAATACCATTCAACATGACATAGAACTAAAACATAGTTATAAGACCAGATTATACAATTATAGTTTTAATACCATTCAACATGACATAGAACTAAAACCATAACCATCATTTACTGCTATTGTATAACGTTTTAATACCATTCAACATGACATAGAACTAAAACTACTATGATGAAACAACTCAATCAATTACAGTTTTAATACCATTCAACATGACATAGAACTAAAACTATCAAAAAGCGTTCATTTTATTTTTAAAGGTTTTAATACCATTCAACATGACATAGAACTAAAACACTGCAATAATTACACTAGAAAGAGAAAGCGTTTTAATACCATTCAACATGACATAGAACTAAAACTTAAAGTATTACTAATATCTGCATTTAATAGTTTTAATACCATTCAACATGACATAGAACTAAAACGCACATTATACCACCAACAGTTGGATAAGAGTTTTAATACCATTCAACATGACATAGAACTAAAACCTTGCTCCCCATTCTCTATTTATTTGGCTTGTTTTAATACCATTCAACATGACATAGAACTAAAACAGGAGATATAGTTTATGGTTATAAAATTAAGTTTTAATACCATTCAACATGACATAGAACTAAAACGGATTAGTGCTTTTTAAGTTAAATTTAATCGTTTTAATACCATTCAACATGACATAGAACTAAAACAATTGGTGTGAAGGAAATTTAAAAGTTAGAGTTTTAATACCATTCAACATGACATAGAACTAAAACTTGCCAACTTTAAGATAGTCGCATATTTCCGTTTTAATACCATTCAACATGACATAGAACTAAAACTATTATATATAAGCAAAAAAAATCCGTTTAGTTTTAATACCATTCAACATGACATAGAACTAAAACGCAGCTTCTAATGTATAGCAATTTAAATCAGTTTTAATACCATTCAACATGACATAGAACTAAAACAAAAAAAATACTCTAACATCATTCATACGAGTTTTAATACCATTCAACATGACATAGAACTAAAACACACCACGTTCGCCATTTAAAAAATTAAATGTTTTAATACCATTCAACATGACATAGAACTAAAACTAAAGAAATAGTTAAAAAATATAATAATATGTTTTAATACCATTCAACATGACATAGAACTAAAACATAGAGTAAGCTTCAATATTTGTTGGTAAAGTTTTAATACCATTCAACATGACATAGAACTAAAACAAAATGCTAGGCGTAATTCACAGCTTAAAAGTTTTAATACCATTCAACATGACATAGAACTAAAACCTCAAATTCTAGAACTACATCCTAACATCCATAGAACAATGTTACATAAATGGTACCTTTTTTCTATGTCAACTAAGCCCATTATAACACAAACTCATCTAAATTTTCATCTATTATATACTTTTTTTCGTTTTTTAGAGTTACACCGTGACATATAGAATCTACTAGCATAATCGTAATTTCATTATAAATAGCATATTTATATAATTCTACTACTTCATCCTTAGTTAAATACTGTTTTAGATTCACAAATACTAGGAAATTATTAGTTTTTAAAGTATGTTCTAAATCAATTAACAACATTAAGTTATCTAATAATTCTTCTTTCGGACTTATTCCTAATTTTATTAACTTATTAATATTATCTATACTTATATCATTTTCAATATATAGAGGTAAATCTATATCATTTAAAGCTTTCTTATAAATTCTAGTCATTTTGCCATATAAATTAATTAAATTTTTAGTATCTTCTTCATTTATATAATTACTTACAAACTTAGATATTTCATTAGTATATTTTTTAGAATCAAACTGAAAATTGAAATAATTAATAAATACTTTAATTTTACCATTCATGTTTATTTCTTTATTATCTTGAATAAATTTTAAGTTATCACTATAGCCATTTATATATACAGAATATAAATCATTAACAAAGCGATAAAAATATCTTTTATTTTCGATTTCAACTGCATTTATATAGTCACTTGCAAATATTATTTGGTTATCTAAATAATCAACACTTAAATTCATAATACTATTAACCTATCTTCATTATTTATAATTTTACTATTACTTTCGCCAATTATATATTCTATCTTAGAATACTGCTGTTCAGTTATAGTTAAGACTTGAATAAGACCTTTTTTAGGAGCATTTTTTCTTAATCTACTAAGTAATAATTCTGATTGATTATTGTTTAATACTAATTTAGAATAAACGGATTCTTGCATCATGACAAAGCCTTCTCCTAGTAGATATTTTCGAAATCTTAAATAATTTCTTTTATCTTTAGCATAAATATTAGGTAAATCAAAAAATACTATTGTTCGCACTACTCTATCCCTCATAATATATAAAGTCCTTATATTCATCTGTATTATCAATATTATTTAAAGTGTTTTTAACAAATAAGCCTATAATATCTTTTAAAGTATAACTTTTATTTTGATATTTATAGGTGTTATTTAAAATATTAACTATATCTAATTTATAATTAGTATTTAGTTCTCTTTCTTGATTAAAATAAACAAAGTTATCAACAATTACTCGAAATGGTTCCATTAAATCACAACTTAAGTTAAACTCATTAAATTCATTTTTATGATGAATTCCTAGTTGAGTGAGATAACCACTAGCAATAACTTCTTTGTTAATAGTAGATAAAAGAATAGCATAACCGTAATTTAGGGCAGCATTAATATTGTCATTATTATTTCTAACAAAATCTTTACCAAATAAAGCATTAAAGTATACTTTAGCAGCATGACCTTCTCTATTTGTTTTATCTCCACTTACTACTTCATCAATATAACTATTTAATAAATCATATTTATCATTTTTTATTTTGTTTAACATTAAACTTTGGTTAAGTATTTTATTCTTAACTATTTTCATCCATAAATCATCTTTATACTTGTTAGTCCATTTAATCTGCTCTTTTATCTTTTTACTAGAATTATGTCTTGAATAATATGGCGATAACTCACCAAAAGGATTATGTTTTTCATCACAAAATATCATGTTTATTTTAGCATCAGCAATTTCTTTTAGAAGATAAGCAGAAATAGATACAGAGATAGAATCAACTATAATTGTATCTATTTCTGATAAATGAATGTATTTTTCATCATTATCTTGCTTAACTACTAGAAATCTATTTTTATAACTAATTTTAGATTGTCTAGTTATTACAACTGTTCTAAAGCTCATTTATCACCATCATAATTTTTGGTCTTCTCTTTTAATCCGGTTACTGAGGTGAATTTAAAAGTACCACCAGTTACGTTAATGCCAGAAAGGCGACCAATTCTATCACTTAAACCAAATTCTTTTAAATTACCATTTTTACTGTTACAATGATAAATCAATAATAGTTGTTTAATTATGTTAGCTAGTTGTTCGAATGAACATTCTGTTAAATTTATACTTTCTTGAATCTTTGTTATGTCTTTAGAAAATAAAGGGTATTCTTTCTTTATCTCAAATAAGTAATTGATAAAAGTAATTGCATTTTCCGTATCCAAAGATGTTATATCATCATATTTATTTTTGTAAACTTTATTTAAAGCATATTTACATTTTTTCATTAATTCTTTTTTTACTTTTAATTGATGAGCATTAGACAATTCACAATTCTTATTAGCAACACTGTATCCTTTTATATAAGTTTCTTGACCATCACGAATTATTTTAGTATCAAATGGTATATTGTCTTTTAGGATTTCAATATCATTTAAATCTTTTAAGCTTAAATGTTCTTTAATAAAATCAAATTTTACTTTAGCATCTTTATTGTTAGCAATATTCATAGGAATTCCGATTAGCTTAATCTTTTTACCATATTTTACTAAAGTCAAATAAGATGTTTCTACATTAGAATAACCACCATATATTTCAGTTGGCATGTTTTCTTTTATCTTGACATTGCCTTTGCCTCTTTTATAAATTGTTTCTTTATAAAGCTTGCCTGTTCTTATTTCTGTTTTTCTACTAACCAAAATATCATTTCTATACAACGTATCTTCAATTAAATCATTAAACTCTTTAGCGTTAAATAGTAATTCTCCAGTTTCCTCTTTTATTAACCTTGGGGCAATTTCAGCAAAAGCACTTTGGAATTCTTCATCTAGACTATTAACTACAATACCATAATGCAACCTCTTGTAATCTGCATTTTTTATTAATTTTTCGTTAAATTCATTTATCTTATTATAATCTAAATCATAATGCAAATATTTTTCTTGATAGCTTCCAAGAGTTGCGGCAAGGTAGGCATCGTGAGTGTGATGATAGTCATTTATATCTCTAAATTTAAATAAATCATATTTATCACGATAACTATGAGAAATATTGGCTTTTAAATAAACTATCTTTGTTTTAGGATAAAAATAATTTAAAATATTAGCAACGTGTTTAGTTATTTGTCTTGTTTCAACCAACTGTCTATTAATGAATCCTTTAATATCATCTTCGTTGTAACTCTTTCTTGTTAAATTATAAAACTTCTTGTTGGTCATTAACTTATTATTTTTTAATCTTATCCAGATACTCTTAGTAAAATCATTTCTAAATTCTTTTGGCAAAACTAATGAAGCACCCTTTTTTTGATTGCAACTGCGACATACTAATACCCTATTATCCCAGGAATTATCTTTAATCAAAGTTCTTGGTAAGATATGGTCTATTTCATATAAGCTATTTTTAGTATTTAAATCATCAACATTAATTGGTTTTCCACAATATAAACATTTACTTTCTTGTAAATAATACAAATATAACCTATCAGTATCGATTTTTTCTTCTTTAGCTAATTCTTTCTTTAAAATTTTATAATTGCTATCTACTTCATCTTTAATATTGTCATACAATTTTTGTAAATACTTCTTACGGTCATCTTTTCTCACCTTTTTCTCATCACCACGGGCCATTTCTACCATTATATTTTTAGGTTCATAACCCATATAGTCCGTTATTTCTTTAACAACTTTTAAAGCTTGATAAATGCCTCTTTTGGTAGCAGGTGATGTTGCTAAGTTTTCTACAACATCATATGATAATTCTTTGTTAGTAGTTTTTTCTATCTTATTTTCTTTAGCAATTAATTTTTGAAAATTGTATTTATCATTGTTAATAATTTGCATGAAGTTTTCATCGGTCTCATACATTAAATCCATTATGGACTTTGGAATATTTGTTTCTTTATCTAAAACTCTAATGTCTAATAATAATTTTCTAGATAAACGACCCCAACCACTATATTTTTTATTTAAAATATTTTTAACTTGATTACTATTTAATTCAGGATAGGCATTTTCTACTTTTCTCTTTAAGATATCCTTATCATCAAAAATAGTTATCCATTCAATAATTTTTTCGGCATCATTAGTATTATAACTTGTTCCTTCAAATATACCATTTTTTCCAAAGAAATCTATATAGCTTTGCATGTTATTAGCAAATTTGCCATCAGCTGAATAACCGGTAATTTTTAATTCACTTTCATAGAAATTGTAATCTAATGTATTAAGTAAAAAATCTCTAAATTTATTTTCGGTAATGGAACCAGTAGTCTGCATAAATAATTCTTCAATTATTCTATGTTGCTCGTCTTGTGTCAAATGGTCGCCATTTATCTTAATTTGTTTTAACTCATTTAAAACTTTGAACTCAGAATAAAGAATAGAATTGTTAGGTAAAGCTTCCTCATCTAAAAGATAAGTACAATGAGATATCATTCTTCTAATAAATATTTCGGCTGTTTTATCTAAATCAACTATCTTTTTAAAATTATAAGGATTAATATGTTCATGTTCCATACCTTCATTTCTAATCATCCAAGCATTATTAGATTGGCTGCTAGACACTAAAGGACCAACAAAATATGGTATTTTAAACTCTAATAATCGTACTAATCTATATGTTTCATCATCGGTTTTATTTAATAAGAATGGGTAGTACTTACCTTGATTTTTAATGATACTAATTAACTCATCCTTATTTAACTGATATGGATACTTACCATTTTCTTTACTCGTGATTCTTGGTAATACTTCATTATTTTCTAAGCGTTTTAAAAAGTCGCTATCATTAATAATAAAATTATCAGTATTGATATACTTTTTTATTTCTTTAAGAAAATCAGTTGTTTCTAGTTTGTTATGAACATATAAATCATATAAACATAGGTCTTTATCATCTTTAACAACTTTCTTACTTCTAAATATTTTATTATATATTTTTCTATCACAACTAAATGTATCTTTTAATAATTTTAAGTCCTTTTTATGTTGATTATATCTTTCAACCATCAAACCTGATATTGTTGTTTCTTTGCTACCACCAAAAATCTTTTTTAAGAAAACCATATCATATAATTCTTTTAATTGTTCTAAAATTTCTAAATAATCATTAAGTAAAGACTCTAAATCACCGACTTTATCTTCAAAATCAGTACCGTCAAAACTTAAAGATACATCATTATCAGTTTCTAAATTAAATAACTTTTTCGCACTAAATTTATTACCAATAATTAGTTTACAAAATTCACTTATAAAATTTTTATTTAGTGAGTAACTTGCTAATTCGCTTGTTAGTTTAACTTTTAAATCATTTTTGGATTGTTCACTAAAAATATTAGCTATCTGTTTATAATTAATATTATTTAGACATTCTTCTGAAATATCTAATTCATTGACTTCTTCGCTTAATGATAAAAATATCTCTTTAAGTTTATTATCTATATTTAAATCATTGACACTAAATGAGTTACCTTCGTATATAAAGTTGCCACGATATTTAATAATATGGTGAATAGCAAGATAAACTAATCTAATATCCATTTGTTCTTTAGAATTCATTAGTTTTTGACGCAAATGATAAATAGTTGGATACTCTTTGTTGTATTTTCTAATTGCTTGTTCATCTTCCATGCTAATTAATATGGTCTTATTGTTTATGTCTTTTGAGTTATATTTGCTTTCTTCTAATTTTTGAAAGAAAGTACTGTCAACTTTGCTAATTTCCTGTTCAAATTCATTTTGTAAAAGTTTTATTCTTTCTCTTCTTCGGTCATATCGACGTCTTGTTCCTCTCTTGGCTCTTCTATCCTCAGCTTTTTGCGCTTCCTCAAAAAGTCTTACTCCCCATAGTGATTTGCCACCTTTTCTCATGACTTTATTTGTTGCATCATTTACAACTGCCCAGCCAACTGATGATGTTCCGATATCTAACCCTATGTTATAATTTTCCATTGACTTACCTCCTACTTTTTGGTACTATTAAATTGTCTTAATACCATTTAAGATGACATAGAGAGTTAAAATAAAGGTTTACCCTAAATGATTTGCAGCTGTTTAGACAGCTCATTTTTTTACTCTTTTGTCTTCTTAATTTAAATTATAACATCTTTTCTTTTGAAGGCAAGAAAAAAAGCCGATTAACGACTTAATACTAATTAAAAAGCAATATGTAAAATATTTAAGATAATACCAACTGCAATACTGATAAGATAAGTTAAACCGATAATAGTTAGGTTTTCTTTTTTATTCTTATTAGTTTTAAATAGAATTACTAAAGCTATACCAGAATTGGTTAAAAGACCACTTATCATGGAACCAAAAGATATAGATGATGCTAGATATAATTTAGTAATAACTATACTTGAAGCACAATTAGGTATTAAACCAATAAGACTAGTAACAATAGGGCTTAAGAAACTATTTTGTAAGAAAATATTATTTAGAATACTATTTAGACTGAATTCAAAAATGAAATTTAGAACAATATTAATAATTAATATAAATAAAGTAATATTTAAAGTATGTTTAAAAGCTGATATTAAAATATGTTCTTCACAATGACAATGTTCTTCTTCACAAACTTCGTAATGTGTTTTTATTTTTTTAGGTTTAACTAAATCAATTACGAAACCACTTATTAAACCAACAATAAATTTAATACCAATAATAATTAAAATTAATTTAATACTAACCTTTTCGCTTAGAAGTATTGGTATCATTTCATCACTAGTAGCTAAAAAAACACTAATTAAAGTACCCATAGTAATGATACCTGTTACATATAAATTTGTTGCGATGCTAGCAATACCACATTGAGGAATAGTACCCAGTAAACTGCCAAATAAAGGTCCTAGATGCCCTGCTTTCTCTAGCTTTTGATTAGAGTTAATTTTGTGTTCTAAAATTTCTATTATAATAAAGGATATAAGTAAAAAAGGAAATACTTTTATAGTATCAATTAACCCGTCTAATATCACATCTAACATTAAAACCACTTCTTTCGTAAGAAGATTATATATTAAATACGCAAAAAACGCAAGATAAGTACTTGCAATAATTTAATGTTTGTGTTAGAATTTTTCTTGTACGAACGGAAAATGTCTCCTTAGCTCAGTTGGTAGAGCAACTGACTCTTAATCAGTGGGTCTAGGGTTCGAATCCCTAAGGGGACACCATTTTGAATTTATACCCTGTGTTTACGGGGTTTTTTTAATGCTAAAATTTAAGGAAACACACTTTGAAACACATTTTTTAATTAAATTATTGTTTATTAAATTAAGGTATGATAAAATGTTTGTAGTCAAAAAATTATTACCCGCCGAAGTAGCACAACTGGTAGTGCAGCTGAATCGTAATCAGAAGGTTGGGGGTTCAAGTCCCTTCTTTGGCACCATTTATTTAAGACAATCGGTTGATTGTTTTTTTATTTTGTTTTAATTTGTTACTATGTTATACTAAAATAGAAATTAAGATTTAATTAAGGAGGAAATGATTATCATCAGCATTAAAATTATTTATAACTGATAGTAATCATAAAAAAACTATGAAAGAACGTGAATTTATAGAGTTTCAAAAACGATATGAGAAATTTCAAAAGAATAACTTACCTACTCCTTTCTTTGATGATGAAAGACAAACTTTTGAGTACGTTTACTATTCTTATCGTTTTTTTAATAATGATAATAAGAAATATCCAGAAATTAATCATATGCTTACCGATGCCTTAGCCAATATAGCATTTACAGGGTTATATTATTCTTTTAATTGTAAAGAAATTGCCTATACTAAGGACGGTGTAAAAATTACATTCGGACATAGTCATGCCCATTCGTTTGAAGAAGTTGTCAGCTGTTTATACGATTTTCCTGAATCATTTAGTATTCCAAAAGAAGATGAAAAGTTTTATAGTGAGCAAGAATTACATTATTTAAGAAGAGTACAAAAATACTTATTGTTTATTGGTTTAAAAGACATTGGAGAAACTAGAAAAATTCCAGTAAGTAGATATAGAAATAAAAATCAGGAAAAATATGCCAATCTTAGAATATATCGTGTTAATAATTCTATTTTAGAACAAATGTTGATTAAAAAAGTAAATTTTATGGCGTTTAAATGGTTTCCCAGTCATAGTAATGGTTTTTCTATTGATAGAAAATGCTTAATTGCTGACGAAGAAGATAATATAAAACTATTCATAGAATTTACTAGTGAAAAAACAAAGTTATATAAGGAAATAAAGAATGTTTATCCAAAAAAGGATTTTAAAGATGATGATAAAGTATCTATTGAATATTTCAAGATTTTAAAAGAATTTTAAAGAAGAAGTTTTTAAAAGTATTAACGGCATTGGTTAATACTTTTTTCTTGGGTATATTTACACTTAGGATAGTTGCTGCATCCTATGAATTCGCCATATTTACCATTTTTTAAAACTAAGGTACCACCACATTTTGGACACTTTAAAATATTTTCTTCTTGTTTCCTTGATTTTACTTCTTTGGCATATTTAATATGCTTATGACGAGTCTCATAGTCAGTAATGTTAGAATTTGTTAACATCTCTGCCAGTTTTTCTGGTTCTTCTATAATTTTATTTTGATAACTTTTAATAATTTCTACTAAATTATAATTTCTAGCAACTGGTATTTTAGATTTTACATTTACTTTAGCTGTACTGGGAATACAAATAATAGGAATAAATTTATCTTGAGGTAGATTTAATTTTTGACTAAGAGCAATAACATGTCCGTAATTTTGATGTATAGGATTGTTAATATAAATTTTTTTACGTCCTGCTTTTAGACACCAATTCTTATCGTATTCACTGCCGGTTATATAACCATTATATTGCTTAGTTTCAATTACAAAGATACCATATTTACTAATAATTACATGGTCGATTTGATGAGTAATACCGTCAACTTCAACCATGATATTATTTAAAATTTTATATTCATTTTTATCTAGTTTAAGAAGGGCTTCTTTAGTCCATAACTCCCCCATAAAGCCAACAATTTTTTTATAAAAAAGGACGGCTATAATAACGGCTATAATAAATAACCAGAATAAAGGATTTTTTAGAAATATTCCTTCAGTTAATTGCCAAACAAACTTATCCATGATTTTTTCCTATCTAGTTTTAGTTACAAGTATTTACTTCATCACGAATGGCATCCATGCCTACTTTATCCGTCTGTTTAATGCTTACAATCTCGGCATTTTCTAAAATCCACTTTAATTCATCAGTTATACATGTTCCATTATAAGCAAATTCAAAAACATAAGAACGTTTTTCTTTTAAATTAGGATTAATTTCTTTTTTTACTTTTACAGTCACTACATCATCTGCTTGGTATTCTTTTAAAGTTAAATGCCAATATTCCTCAGTATCACTATCAGTAATATTTAAAACTTGATAAGTTCTTCTAAAAGATAAGCCTTCATCGTTTTTAACGCACAAATTATCCACAGACATTTCGTTAGTGCCCACATATAGATTTTTATTGTCATCTAAGTTACATTTTACTATTTTATAATCATTATTATAATATAAAGTTCCATTGTTATTATTTAGAACTTTTTTACTCCAACTATCTACTACTTTGATAATACTATTGTTGTTTAAATAATCAACTAAGTCTTTAGTATCACCGTCAGTAATTTTAATATTATCTAAGCAATAGCTTATAATTTGATAATCAGACATTTCTGCATAAATTTTATTACTTTTACAATCATTAGTTTTAGTAGCTAAAAGAGTAACTGAATTGTTTTCTTGAGCATTTTTATCATTTTTAGAGTAAAAAATACTTCCTATTATCATTAAAATGATTATTTCAACACAAATAAGCCCTATAATATTTCTTTTTTTCATAAGCATCCCACTTTCTAGTTACATGATATCACATTATTTTTAAAAAGTTGCAAAAAATTAAAAAAATAGGCTGGAAAACCTATTTGTTTGAAATTTATTAAAAATTACTATTTAACCATTTAGCAACGCCATTATTTTCATTAGTATCTGTTACGCAGTCGCATATTTCTTGAATGTCAGGATAAGCATTACCCATAGCAACACTTTTACCAACCATTTTAAACATGGCAATATCATTATAGTCATCACCAATACCGACAGTCTCTTTTAAAGGTATATCTAACGCTTTACAGAAGTTATTAATACCGTTGCCTTTATTGGAATTAGGGTTAGCTATGAAAATAAAATAATTACTATGAAACTGATAAACGCCATCGAAACCTAGTTTAATATTTTTTACTTTTTTAATGTCTACAAGGGCTTGTTCCATATTAGTACCATTTTTACTAGTTAAGTGAATATGAATAATTTTTTCTTTTATCACAGATTCTAAAAAGTTTTCTTTATAAGTTACACTAGGACTTTTTTCTAAGACATTATCGGTATACTGACCAGTTGTGGTATCAGCTGTTATATTAACATTATATCTTTTAGCTATAGTATAGATTTCTTCTAAAGTTGTCTTATTAATTTCACCGGTATATAAATCTAATTTATCACGATAATCATAAACATAAGCACCGTCTGAGGCAATTACATAAGGACTTGCCATAGCTTCTCTACTTACTTCTATAGCATAATCACGAGACCTACCAGTACAAATAACTGCTTTTGTTCCTTTAGCAACGACGTTTTTAATAGCTTCTTTTGTTTCTTCGGTAATTTCTTTATTATTATTTCTAATTGTTCCGTCAATATCTAAAAATACTACTTTATACATAAACTTCTCCTTTAGTTTTGGGTATCAAAAAACCCCAATTAAGGGGTATTATTTATCTCCATGGTGGCTCCAGCGGGAATTGAACCAGCGACACAAGGATTTTCAGTCCTCTGCTCTACCGACTGAGCTATGAAGCCATCATGGCGGTTCGTACGGGATTCGAACCCGTGGTCTCCTGCGTGACAGGCAGGCGTCATAGGCCTCTAGACTAACGAACCATTTGGTTGCGGAGAATGGATTTGAACCAATGACCTCAAGGTTATGAGCCTCGCGAGCTACCAGGCTGCTCTACTCCGCGATATATAAATAAGAAATGGCGGAGGAATAGGGATTCGAACCCTAGCG
>CAKOSN010000015.1 GCA_934102255.1 uncultured Bacilli bacterium
AAGCACATACAGCTCACGTATATGCTTAAACGCAAATAAATAATTTTATTTAGGACATTTTCAAAAGTTATTGACAGAAAAAAATTTTTGAGCTCAGAAAGTCCAGATGATTAGTTGATAAAAATGACAAAGTTATGTTTTATACAAATGAAAAATTCAAATTATTTTATAGTTAAGTCCCCAGTAAAATACCAAGCTTTCTTAATGAAATTTATAAATAAATTAGTAATAAAAAGGTATAAACTCCCCAGTAGATTATCGAGCCTTTCTAAAAACCACTTAATAAATACTAAGTGGCATAATTGATAAAGATATATTCAAATTCTCCCAAAATTAGAAAAAGAGCTTCCAAAATATGGAAGTTCCAAATTATCTATTACGGTCTTCGCTACGCGCTATTAAAAGAAGTCTTAATATTTGCAAAATTGATGCCATAACACCAGCAACATAAGTTAGAGCAGCAGCCGATAAAACATTTCGGGCACCGTCTATTTCAAATTGCGCTAATAAATGATACTCTTCTAATTTATTTAAAGCTCTTTTAGAAGCATCAAATTCAACTGGTAAAGTTACTAATTGGAATAGTAAACCACAACAAGTTAGGCCAATTCCAAAATAAACAAGTTGTAAGGCTTGAAATAAAAAGCCAATTAAGATTATATAATAAGAAACGCTAGTAGCAACATTTACAACTGGATAAATTGCAGAACGAATTCTTAAGAATGTATAATTTTCTTTATCTTGAATAGCATGACCACATTCATGGGCCGCTACGGCAGCAGCAGCGATTGTATCACCGTGAAAAATATCTGTTGATAAACGCACTACTTTTCTTGTTGGGTCATAATGGTCAGTTAATTCACCTTTGATTTCTACAATATGAATATCATTCAAACCATTTTCATCTAATATTCTTCTTGCTACTTCTTGTCCAGTCAAATTACATGTATTTTTTTCTCTTTTATATCTATTATAGCTACTACTTATTTTTATTTGGGCTATTAAAGGTATTAATATAATTAAAATTATTAATAATGTATCCATTTTACTCCTATTACTTCTAAATATTAAAGTATATTATTGTTTACTAAAATCTCTCTTAATTCATCAGCTTTAGTATAATCTTTATTTTCTTTAGCTTTTAACCATTCTTGATATGTTTTCTTGTCATCTTCACTTAGTGTTTTTAAGTCATAATGAAGACCAAGAATGTTAATAATTAAATTAATTTTATCATATAACAAGCCAATTTCACCTTTATTGCGAAGTGCTGTATTTAATTCTTTTATAAGTTCTAAAAGATAAGTTATTAAATTTGGCGTATTAAAGTCTTCGTCCATAATTTTATTAATGTTTTCATCTTGTTTTATTTGATTTACAGCTATATCATTTAGTTGGATTTGTAAACTAGCTTGTTTTAAAGTGTTATATATTTTATCATCTAAAAGACCACATTCTTTAAATAGTTCTTCTTTTATATTAAAAGGTAAACGATAATGAGTTTTAAACATGGCAAGTTTGACAATGTTAGCTTTACTATTTTTAATAAAGTCTTTAGCTAATATAAAGTTACCTAGAGATTTACTCATTTTAACGCCTTCAACATTGATATGACCATTATGCATCCAGTAGTTAGCTAAGTGATTATTATTTAAAGCCATACTTTGAGCGATTTCATTTTCGTGATGTGGGAATTTTAAGTCAACGCCACCACCGTGAATATCAATTTTTTCGCCGAAGATGCTGTTAATCATAACAACACATTCAGTATGCCAACCCGGAATACCTTCACCCCAAGGAGATGTAAAATGTTCACCTTCGGTTGATTTGCGCCATAAAGCAAAGTCTAATGGGTCTTCTTTCTTTTCATCTATTTCTAAACGAGCGCCACTTTCTAATTCATCTAGAGTATTGTTAGAAAGACAACCATAGTCTTTAATTTTATTTACTCGGAAATAGACATCACCGTCAACTTCATAAGCGTAGCCTTTTTTAATTAATTCTTGAATAAATGTATAGATGTTATCCAAGTTTTCTAAAACGGTTGGATGAATGTCGATTTTACCACATTGATAATCTTCCAAATCTTTTAGATAAGCAGCAATAAATTTATTTGCTACCTCTCTTTCAGTAATACCAAGTTCTTCTGCAGCTTTAATAATTTTAGGGTTAATATCGGTAAAGTTAGAGGCATAAGTTACTTTGTATCCTAGATATTCTAAATAATTTCTTACCATATCAAAAGTAATGGCAGGACGCATGTTACCAATATGAACATAGTTGTAAACTGTTGGTCCACAAACATACATACTTACTTGGCCTTCTTTAATTGGTTTAAATTCTTCTAATTTATCCGTAAGTGAGTTATAAATACGCATAATATTCCCTCTTTCTAATTAAGAAAATCATACCATTAATTTATGAAATTTAAAAGAAAAATTACCAAATTCTAAGTGAATTTGGTTAATTTTTTCTGATTTTATAAACAGTTTTTCTGAATGTACGATAAACTCCTAATCCATATTTGTATGCTAGGTAGTAAGGCTTATTAATAACTAGGTCGAATTCACCAATGTATTCAATTACAAAGCCACCATAACCTCTTTTATATTCATAGACACCATACTCGGGGGTGCCAGGTGTGAAGTTGCCAGAAATACCGCCAAAGTCATAATAGCTCATTTTCTTTTCAATGGCATACTTTATCATTTCCTCTTGCATTTTATAAGGAGCCATAAACGGAAAATATTCAGCGTAAGTTCCGCCATAAACATAATTGAAGCGGTCTTTATCGAAGATGAAAATGCCAGCACTGATAGGTATCATATCACGTTTATCATTTTTTATATCTTCTAAGACTTTTTCATCAATAGTATATTTACCATTGTTAATGTCATCTATAAATTTTTCTTTATCTAAATATACTAAGCACATTCTAATTATATCTTTTAGTTTATCTTTTAAAGTTTGATAATAAGATAAAGTTCTATCACCATGATGTTGTCTTTCGGCCGTACTTTCCATTATATTTTTAAAATCTTTTATAGTTTTATCAGTTACATCTTTAACTACTAATGGATATTTTTCAGCTTTTTTAATACTTCTTTTACATCTACTATTCATATCTTTAGTTAAATCAGCAAAAGTTTTATTTTTTATATCTAAAGCATAAGACCAGCGAAATTGGGCTTCATCAGTATAACCGATTGTAAAACCGCGATGTTTAGCACCATTTTTCTTTAAAAAGTTAACAAACTCTTGTTCATTATTATCACTAATTATTTGTCCTTCTTTATCATGTTTAGTGTATTCAATTAAAGGGTCAAATTTAAATAAAATAGCATTCTGAGTTTTTAAATATTTTTTTATCTCAGTTAAATAAAAAGCATAAACTTCCTTACGATTAGCATCTTCTTTTAATAAGGGACCACGTGGAGCATAATATAAGTATTTCCCTAAGACTTTTTTAGATAAGACTAAACTTATAAGAAGAGGCTTATTTTTAGCATCGAAAACAGCTGTGTAAAGACTACCCCAGCCATTTTTCTTTTTTACCTCGCTCCATAAAGGATTTTGATAAAAATTATAATCGAAGTCATCATGATATTTCAGAAATTCTTCTTTGGTAATTATTTTAAATTGCAAAGTAATTCCCCTTTTCTTATTTTTAAACATTGAAACGGAATAGAACGATATCACCGTCTTGCATTACATAATCTTTTCCTTCAAGACGTAATTTTCCAGCTTCTTGAACAGCCTTTTCACTGCCTAATTTTTCTAAGTCATTAAAGCTTGTAATTTCGGCTTTAATAAATCCTCTTTGAAAATCACTGTGAATTAAACCAGCACATTCTGGGGCCTTCATTCCTTTTTTAAATGTCCAAGCACGGCATTCATCTTTACCAACAGTAAAGAATGTTTGAAGTCCTAGTAAGTAATATGTGGCAAAGATTAATTTATCTAGACCACTATTGGTAAGTCCTAAATCTTCCATGAAAGCTTTTTTATCATCATCATTTAATTCAGCAAGCTCACTTTCCATTTTTGCACACATGACAATTACTTGGGCATCATCATTTTTAGCATACTCTTTTACTAATTTTGTATACTCATTTTCACCAATAATGCAGTCATCTTCAGATACATTGGCGGCATAAATAATTGGTTTTTGAGTTATAAAATTGAAGTTTTTAATTAATAATAATTCATCTTCATTAAATTCCACTCTTCTTAATGGAATATTATTCATTAAAGAGTTTTCACATTTTTTTAAAGTTTCATATTCTAAAACAGCGTCTTTTTCTTTAGTAGTTTGAGCTTTCTTTTCTATTTTAGAAATACGATTAGTTACTATTTCTAAGTCAGCTAAAATAAGTTCAACATTGATAATTTCAATATCACGAATTGGGTCTGTTTTACCTTCAACATGAATAATATCAGCATCATCAAAACAACGAACTACTTCTACTAAGCAGTCGCATTCACGAATATGAGATAAGAATTTATTTCCTAATCCTTCGCCTTTTGCAGCTCCTTTTACTAGTCCAGCTATATCAGTAAATTCAAAAGTAGTTGGAATTGTTCTTGAAGGTAAGTACATATTTTCTAAAAATTCTAAACGTGTATCAGGAACAGTTACAACACCAACATTTGGTTCGATAGTTGCAAACGGATAGTTAGCTGCTAAAATATTCTTTTTTGTAATTGCATTAAATAAAGTAGATTTACCAACATTTGGTAGTCCTACTATTCCGGCTTTCAAAGCCATAATACCACTTCCTCTTTGTTAATTATAAATAAAATGGGCTAAAAAGGCAATTAATTTAGCTATTTTTAAGTAATTTTTGCGAATTTGCTTTTTATTAATTATTATTTTATAAATTTACATACTTAATTTAGTTATTACTCTTACGCATAATTATTTTAAAGTCTTTAAAACCTAATGACTTATATAAATTTCTAGCTTTTTCATTGGCATATAAAACATTTATATCAATAAAATCATAATTTTCTTTATCTAATAAATTTAGGGCATATTCTAAAAGCTCTTTAGCATAGCCTTTACGACGATAAGCTTCTTCTATATACAGGCCGTCTATTAAATAGCCTTTGTTATTATCTTCTACGATATATTTTAGATAAGTATAACCAATTATTTGATTATCAATTATGTATCCTAATAAAATATTTTTATTATTTTTAATGACATTTTTAAAGTAATCTTGAACTTTAAATTCTTGAGATATTAATTTATCAAACTTACTTTCATCTCTTATTAATTTAGTCAATAATTCATCACAAGTTATCGCATCTTTGTCATCTATAATTCTTTTAATCATTTTATATTTCCTTCGCTTTTAATAAACAATTTCTATATGCAATTATGGATTTATTTATATCAAATTATTCTTTTGGTAAATCAATATTAGCAATTCCACCCATATTGTAAGCAGTATAACCTAAGTTTTTTAATTTTTCGACAGCAGTTGCTGCTCTTTTCCCAGAACGACAATAAACTAATATGGTTTTATCTTTATCGATATTAACAGTTTTATCTGATATTTCATCATAAGGTATTAAAATACTATCTACAATATGTTTTTCATCATATTCGTTCTTAGTTCTAACATCTAAAATTATATAATTATTTTCCTCTTGAATATTTTTTATAGATTCTTTAGTTAGAAAGCCATTACTATCAACGTTTATTTTATTTTCAGTATTTTTATTATTACTGCAAGCACAAAGTAAACAAACTCCTGATAACAATAGTAAACCTTTAATAATTTTTTTCATCTTTAACACTTCCCATCACCATTTTAACATTTATTTCTACTTTTTTATATTTTTCTTATCTCTTTTATAATTAAATTTGAAGTCAAAAAAAGGTTTAACCTTTTTATCAGTTAAACCTAAATTGTTGGCATTACATTTATACCGATTGGTAATCCTACTAAATACCAAATGATTAATAAGATAAGTAAAACAGCACCAGTTGCTAAAGCATATTTCTTTTGGTAATTTAAAATTTTAAAGATACCGATTGGATTATCACTTGTATTATATTTTTCCATATAAGCTAAGTAAATAACAAAGTAAGCCATAATTGGTGTTAAACCATAAGTCATACTTTCAGCAAAGCGGAATATTACTTGAATAAATTCTGGACTAAAGCCAACATTCATTAAAGTAGGAACACAGGTTGATGCTAAGATTGTCCACTTATTAACGGTGTTTGGTAAAAGAATTGTTGCAATAGCAGTACCAAAGAAGAACATTAATAAAAGTGGTATACCAGTAAATTTGCAATTACTAATTAAGTTACCAATTAAAGCAGTTACAACTGTGCCAATATTAGTTTTCTTAAAGACATTAATTAAGATTGATGAAAGTAATATCAAAATAATTGTACGACCAATGCCGTCTAATGAGTGTGTTAAATAATCACAGAAATCATTACTATTTTTAATACTTCTCGAACCTAGTCCATAGAATAAACCAAGGATTACAAACCAAATAGTTACAATAAAGACAAAGCCTTGTGAGAAGAATGAATTTGGATTAAATAATTTATCAATATATAGTTTTTGGGAATAATCTAATAGGTTACCACTTAGAGGTAGACCAGGAATTATATTATAAATAAAGATTAGTAGATAAATAATCCCAAAAGTTCCGGCAAAGATTAACCCTCTAATATCTCTTTTAGCTAGTTTAAATTCTTTTTTCTCATCTTTAAATTCATATTTAGGAACATCATTAACACTAAATTTTTCAGCTATATAAGTTATAACGGCTGCTAAGGCAAAGATTGCTACGATCATTATAACAAAATATCCTAAATAACTTAAAGTATATGAGGAATCTAAGATATGAGCAGCATCTAAAGTTAAGGCATCTAAACTTGAATCAACACTAGTTTTGAAAATACTTAAACCAGTTCCGCAAGTAAGTGCTGCAAAGCTTATAACAATACCATGCAAAGGATTACGACGTCCATAATAGAACAGTAAGGCACTTAATGGTATCATAACAACATAAGCTAGGTCGCCTCCTATAGAAGAAATTATGCATATAAGAGCTAAAACAAAAGTTATAGTCTTTTTTTGACATTTTCTTGTAATAAGAGAGAATGTTGTTTTTAAGAAACCACTTTTATCCATTATACCGATACCAATTAATATAATAATTAGCATAGATAATGGGGTAAAGGAAGCAAAGTTAGAAACAGTTGATTGGAATATATATTTAATACCACGAAGGCTTAATAAAGATTCTACTGCAACCCAGTTTCCTTCTGCTGGATTAGTGGCTCCAACGCCAAATAAAGCAAGGATACCACTTAATAAAATGGCTAAGCCAATTAAAATCATTAAAGTCATTATGGGATTTAAAGATACTTTATCTTTTTTATTTTGCATCATTATCACCTAAAACTTTCTTTAATTTTTTATTAAATTTTAGACGGTCAAGCATAACTTCACGACCACAGTTGATACATTTTATTTTAATATCAACTCCGGTTCTCACAATTTGCCATAGGTTAGTACCGCAAGCGTGAGGTTTTTTCATTATTACTTGGTCGTTTAACTTATATGTCTTGTCCATGATGCACCTCGATTTGTGGATATGGTATTTTAATATTATCTTCTTCGAATGTATTTTTAATGATTCTTAGGGCATCTCTTTTAACTTGCCATTGTTTATCTGGTAAACTTTGGATTTTTAAAAGATATGTAACTGCTGAATCACCTAAAGAAGATATTCCTAAGTATGATACTGACTTTTTAACAACGTAATTAATTTTTTCAATTTCTGGCATTATTTTCTTTAAAGAAGTTTCTACTTTTTCGGTTGGTTCTTCATAAGCTACACTAACTTCCAAGAAGATATTTTGCTTAGCTTGAGACAAATTAATCACTTGGTTAACATTACGGTTAGCTAGAATTAAAATTTCACCATTGAAGTTTTTAATTTTTGTGCTTTTTAAGCCTAGTTCAATTACTTCACCAGTAAATGTTTCAAAGGTAACGATATCACCAACAACATAGTAATTTTCTAAGATGATACTTACTCCGCCCACAAAATCTTTTAAAGTATCTTGAAGAGCTAAGCCGAGTACAGCAGATAAAACGCCAAGTCCAGCGATGATTGATTTTGTATCAATACCATAAGCATCTAGTATTATTACAACAACTATAACTATTACGACATATTTAAAAATATTGGAACATAAATCGATTATAGTTCTCTTTTTCTTTTGTTCGTAAGAATTTTTACCATCTCTTAGTTTCATCATTTTTTGTAAAGCACTGTTAATACCTTTACATGCGATTATACCTAAAAAGATAGCAATTATTGGTGTATAAACTTGTTTGGTTCTAATAATTTTTAAAATCGTTTCTAATATTTTCATAACTATCCTTCAATTTTAACATCCATTAATTCTAAGATTCTTTGTAATTCTAATTGAGAAGAGTATGGTATTTCAATTTTTTTACCAGTTATTTTTACTTTGATACCAAATTTTTCACGCATGGCATCTTCATAAATATGATTAGTATTTAAAGTATCATATTGTTTGAATTCAAATAAAGTATTTTCGTCTTTTTCTTTTTTGATTTCTTGTTCATGAATATCACGAGTAATATTTTCAATAGCGCGGACATTTAAGTTTTCGTTAACTATCTTATTAGCTAGACGATTTATTTGTTCATTATCATCTAATTTAGATAAGGCTCTAGCATGTGACATTGAAAGTTTATTATCTTCAACATACTTTTTAGTGTCATCTGGTAATCTTAAAAGACCTAAGCTGTTAGTGATATAACTACGACTTTTACCAAACTTTTTAGCTAGTTCATCTTGAGTAATATTACTACTTCTTAAAATACTATCATAAGCCATGGCTTCTTCAATAGGATTTAAATTTTCTCTTTGAATGTTTTCGATTAGAGCGATTTCCATCATTTGCTCATCGTCAAAGTCTTTAACGATAGCAGGAACTGTTTCTAAGCCAGCAATTTTAGCAGCTTTAGTACGACGTTCACCTGCTACTAATTCATACCCTTTTATACTCTTTTTAACAATAATTGGTTGTACAATTCCATGTTCTTTTATGGATGAGGCTAACTCATTTAGGGCTTCTTCATCAAATATTTTACGAGGTTGGTAGGGGTTAGAGCGAATCTCACTTATTTTAATTTCAACAATTTCATTTGGTTTAGCTTCTTCAACTAAACCTTTTTCAAAGTTGTCAAAATCAATACGTTCATTGGTAAATAATTGTTCTAATCCTTTACCTAAAGCTTTTCTCTTAGTTTCCATCTCTACTAATAACCTCCTTTGCTAAATTTTGATAAGCAAGTGTTGCTCTACTATCTGGGTCATAGTCGCTTATTGGTTTACCATGACTTGGGGCCTCAACTAAACGAACTAAGCGAGGAATGATTGTATTGAATACTTTATTTTTAAAGTAACCACGGATTTCTTCGATTACTTCTAAGCCGATATTAGTACGGCCGTCTAACATAGTAAGTAATACGCCTTCGATACGTAAGCCTGGATTCATGTTAGATTGAACCATGATAATAGAATTTAATAACTGAGTTATACCTTCTAAAGCAAAGAATTCACATTGAACAGGAATGATTACGGAGTTACTAGCAACCAAGGCATTCATGGTAGTAATACCAAGGGAAGGTTGACAGTCAATTATAATATAATCGTAAGTTCCCACTAAAGGTTCTAAACTCAACTTTAATTGTTCATTTTGACGGAAGTTAGAATCTTCTAACATAGCTTTTACAAATTCAACATCAACACCTGCTAAATTTAAAGTTGCAGGTATCATTGATAAGTTTTTAAATTTTGTCTTTATAACGGCGCTTTTTACATCGCAAGCTCCAGTCATTACGTCATAAATATCATGTTTTATATCGCCATTATTAATACCAAGACCAGTTGTTGCATTTCCTTGTGGGTCTAAATCGATTAATAAAGTATTTTTTCCTTCTTTTCCTAAAGCTGCTGATAAATTAATACTGGATGTTGTTTTACCAACACCACCTTTTTGATTTACTAAAGCAATTATTTTTGTCATTTTAATACCACCTTCGTCAAAACTTCTGCTACTTTATTTTAACATATAAAAACTGTTTTGTCTTATTTTTTTACTAATCCTAAGTATTTGGAAGTAATTTCTTCAATCTTAGGAGTAGAGTCATCATCAAATTGGAAACCAGCTGCTCTTTTATGACCGCCACCATTAGGAGTAAATTCTTTAGCTACTTGGCCTAAGTCATATTTATCACTATTAACTCTTAAAGAACATGTTAAACGATAAAAGTTAATGATTAGAGCAAAGTCAGCTTCGGGATACATTTTCATTAATTCGTTACCAACGTAAGAACGGTAGCCTTCGCTAATTGATACAATAATTTTATAATTTTTATATTTTACTAGTCGGGCCTTGCTTACGTAGTTAGCAACATCAGCTTCTTTAATAGCATTTTGATGTTTTATTATTTCTTCATATACTTCTGGAAGGTAGAAATCACCACTACAATCTAAGTTAGACATCATGTTAATAAATGATGTTGCGCCTAGGTAGGCATGAAGAGTAGCAAGGTCTGGTCCTAAAGTATTATTTACTTCTTCGAAAGTCCAAGTGTCTTCACGGCGAATGGCTTCAACTAGCTTTCTAAAGAAATTACTTCTTAAAAATTCACTATTTGGTAAAGTTAGAAGATATGTATAAAATAATTCTGTTGCGCTTGTTAAATGGTCGCCAAGTTTAATAATTTCATTAACAAAAGGATACTTGTTTTTAAACTCTTCGGACTCATGGTGGTCAAAATGTTTAATATTCTTAGCTATTTCAGGATGACTTAGGCAGTATTGAAGGTTTTTATCTGTAAATCCTAAATCACAAATATAAATAGTATCATAAGCATCAGCATCTATATCAGTTTCTAAGTCAAAATCATAATTATTATCGGCAAGTAAGTAATCAAAATCTTGAAAATAGTATTTACCAAGAATTACTGAACCCATACCGTCAATGTCAGCCAAATGGCTTATCATTAATATTTTATTGTTATTTATCTGTTTTATCATTTTTAACTCCTATTTTTCCTTTTTTTCTAATAAAAGTATAACATTTATCATTATATATGTAAATTAATCACTTCAATTTTTTTGTAATTAAAAAACGGTATGAGAACTTAATCATCATATCGTTTCTATATTATTATTTATCTGACTCTTCAATAGCTTTTTCTAATTCTTCTCTAGTCATTTTAGCATAACCTTTGATTCCTTTAGATTTAGCAACTTCTTTTAGCTTAACCATAGTTGGCTCGCTAGTTGGTTTAGGGTCAACTGGACACATTTTGCCAGTTTCTACTAAGCATTCAATTTGCTCTTTAGTTAAAGTTTCATTTTCCATTAAAGCATCAGCAAGTAAATTAACAAGTTTTTCATTTTTCTTTAAGATTTCAACAGCTTTATCATAGCAGTCATCAACAATTTTACGAACAGCCTTGTCGATTTCTAGTGCCACTTGGTCAGAGAAGTTTTTAGTCTTGTTGTAATCACGACCTAGGAAGACACCTTCTTGTTCTTCTTCTAATTGCATTGGTCCTAAATCAGACATACCGTATTTAGTAACCATACTTCTAGCAATGTTTGTTGCTTTCTTAAAGTCATCAGAAGCACCAGTAGTTGTAGCATTTAAGAAGATTTTTTCAGCGGCACGGCCACCCATTAAACCAATAATTTGGCTTTCTAGTTCTTCTTTAGTCATGATACCCATTTTTTCTTCTTTTGGAAGCATCATTGTATAGCCACCAGCCATACCTCTTGGAATTATTGTAATTTTATGAACTTCTTGAGCATCAGCAAGTTTGATACCGATAACGGCATGACCTGATTCATGAATAGCAACAAGATGTTTTTCTTTATCAGAAATTTTACGTGATGTTTTAGCAGGTCCCATTAAGACACGGTCAGTTGCTTCATCAATTTCATCCATGGTAATAGCTTCTTTGTTACGACGAACAGCAAGTAAGGCAGCTTCATTTAGTAAGTTTTCTAAATCAGCACCACTAAATCCTGGAGTTCTTTGTGATAAGGCTTTTAAGTTAACATCATCAGCAAATACCTTGTTACGAGCATGAACATTTAAGATTTCTTCACGAGCCTTGGCATCAGGAAGACTAACTGTAACTTGACGGTCGAAACGTCCTGGACGTAATAAGGCAGGGTCTAATACATCTGGGCGGTTAGTTGCAGCAATAATGATAATACCTTCGTTAGCGCCGAAGCCGTCCATTTCAGTAAGTAATTGGTTAAGGGTTTGTTCACGTTCATCGTGGCCACCACCAATACCAGAACCTCTTTGACGACCAACAGCATCAATTTCATCGATGAAAATTAAGCATGGCGCTGATTGTTTAGCTTGTTTGAACATATCTCTAACACGAGAAGCACCAACACCTACGAATAGTTCAACAAAATCAGAACCAGAAATATAATAGAATGGTACGTTAGCTTCACCAGCTACTGCTTTAGCAAGTAATGTTTTACCTGTTCCTGGAGGCCCTACTAAAAGGACACCTTTAGGAATTCTAGCTCCTAATTTTTGGAACTTTTTAGGATTTTTAAGGAAGTCAATTAATTCACTAACTTCTTGTTTTTCTTCATCTAAACCAGCAACATCAGTAAATCTTACTTCACCACCGTCCTCGCTTAGTTTAGCACGAGAACGACCAAAATCCATTGATTTATTGTTACCAGCAGACATTTTCATAAATAGAACATAGCCGCAAGCACAAATAACAACGATAGGAAGTACATTAACAACGATATATGGAATTACACTACTTCCTGGGTCTTTGTTAGTATCATAAAGGTTTAAGCTATGACTACTAGCATAAGCAGTTACAGTGTCTAATTGTTCTCCAACGATACGAACAGTAAATGTTTCTTTTTCGCTATAACCGTCGATTTTACCGGTAATATAGTAAACTGACTCATCACTTTTAGGAGTAATTGTCATTTCTGTAACTTTACCTTCATTTATATATTTTAAAAATTCACCAGTTTTTAATTCATGTACTTTAGTTGCAGTGCCACTATATAAGAATAACATAGCACAAATTATTAAAATTAGAACCAAATATGGTGTAAACTGTTTGACAGTATTTTGTCTTTTTTTATTCATATTATTCTCCTTCTTTTACAAACATTAGTATTATATCATACTTTTCATTAATTTCTTTATCAAATTTTGATTTTTTTAAGCCTGGTAACCAAATAACATTATCATTGCTATCACAAACTAAAAGCCATGAGTTTCTCTTCGGAAGAGGAATCTTACTATCAATAAAAATATCTTTAATTTTTTTAGTACCAGTCATATTTTTAATAGTCATTTTATCACCGGTAGTGCGGGTTCTGATATAAAGAGGTAGGCTTAGTTCACTACTATTTAATCTAGTTGTATAGTTTGAGGTATCACTACTACTGCCTACTATTTTAATTACCTGATTATTATAGTTATTAACATCTTTTAACTTATGTTTCTTAGTATCAATTTGAACTTGTTTAGTAGCTTTTTTACTAAAAATTAATTCATTATATTTTTTTTTAACGATAAAATTATTAGGTAATAGTAAAGTTTCATTAGGTTTAGTTCGGTTTATTAAAGCTATAATATTTTGAACTTGCGTATTAGTTATTATATCAATATTATCTTGATATAATTCTTTTAAAATAAGTTTAATTATTCTTTCTTGTATCACCTGATTTTGGTTTAGAAATGCGGGTATTATTAACCTATTATTATTATATACTTTTTTTATTATTTCATTAGTAAGGTTTTGTAAAACTTTGTCAGAAGCTAGTAATTCTTCGCTATATTGTAAATATTTCAAATGAACATTAGGATTTTCTTTTTTTAAGAGAGGTAAGATATCTTTTCTAATACGATTACGAAGATGATTATCTAAAAAGTTAGTGTTATCAATAAAATATTTAATATTGTTTTCTTTAGCATATTCTAAGATATTATCTTTTGTATAGAAAAGAAGTGGTCTTGCGAGAATATAATTTTCATGAAGAGTACTCATAGCTATACCAGCATAGCCTTTTAAAGATGAGCCTCTAATTTCACGCATAATTACAGTTTCTACTAAATCATCGCCATGATGAGCGGTCATTAAATAGTTAGCGTTATATTTGGCTATTAATTTTTTAAAGAATGTATAACGAAATCGATGAGCTTCGGCTTCAAAGTTGTTTTTTACCGGTTTTAGGTGGGCTACTTCGCATATTAAATTATGATTGCCACAATATTCTTTGATGTATTTTTCTTCTATTTCGGATTCTTTACGAACATGATGATTAACATGAGCAACTATGATATTAATTTTAATTTCTTCTTTTATTTTTTCTAAAAGCGATAGTAAACACATGGAATCGGGTCCGGTTGATACGCCAATTACGATAGTGTCATTTTCTTTCAGTAATTTTTTTAAATATAGGTATGATTTTTCTAAATTCACAGCCATCACCTACTACGTATCATACACTAATTGGGTAATATTGGCAATGAGTATTATTTGAAAGTTTTGTGAAGTATTTAAGAGATTTATTTAATTATTTGGGATTACTTCCCACCCTAAGCCCACCCTTAGGTATTATAATTTTTAAATTAAGTATATATATAATAATGAAAATACTATATACTAAGTATCTCTATATTATATAGTATATAAATGGTAAAAATTAAAGTAGTATAAATAGAAAGATATTTACTAGCCATAGCGAGTTATTTATTGTATAATCATAAATAAGAAAAGAGGTTTTTATGAGAATTGAAGTTAAATCTTACAATAATAATAGTTCTCTTGTTAGTGCTGTTCTATTCTTTATTTTAGGGGCAATTATGTTTACTAACCCTGGTGCTATGGTTGTTGTAATTTCAAGAATCTTAGGTGGAATTTTAATTTTATTTGGATTATATTCTTGTATTAAAAATTATATTTTAGTAAGACAAAATACGGGAGTTTCAGCTATTCCAATGGTGGCTGGTATTAGTTGTATGGCGATTGGTTCAATATTTTTCTTTGCTCCTAATTTTGTCGAAGCAATGGTTCGTTTTGTAATCGGTGGTTGGATTTTACTTAGTGGAATTATGCGATTTTCTAATGCTATGCAAATTGAAAAGAAAGGAAACCCTAAATTTGTTAGTCTTTTGATTATATCTCTACTTTTAATTTTAGCCGGACTTTATACAATTTTAGAATCTAATCTAGCTTTCCAAACTATTGGTATTGTTTTAATGATATATGCAGCTTTAGAAATATTTGGTTGGTTAACTAGTAAAAGTGTTGTTAAAGAAACAATGACTAAAGAAGAAAAAAAGAAAAAGAGAAGTAAAAATAAAGATGTTATTGATGCTGTGGTTATTAGCGATGATACTACTGACGAAAAAAAGAACTCTAAGAAGTAATCTTGGAGTCCTTTTTCATTTCTTTAACACCTAGTAAAATATTAATAATTAAGTATATTAAACAAGCAAAGACAATTATAAAATAAAGGATTATATGAGTAGTATTTAAAATTACTAGAGGTTTACCTTTTATATCAGCATTACTTATAGGATTATATTCTTTATTGGTGTTATCTTTAATATAAGTTAGATACTCAGTAGTACTCTTAACTTTAGCAAGAGAATATTTATTTTGAATAGCATAGACGATTATGTCATTTTCTTGATAAGTACTTTGTTTTTGATAAATAAGTAAGTCATTTACTTTGACATCAGGTGTCAATTCATTGGTAGCAGATTTTATCATACCTAAATTAGCAAAGTGAACATTAATTAAAAAGACAGCAATAATATTAGTTACTAAAAAGATAGCTACTAAGGTATTAAGTATTTTAGAAATTATTTTCATAATTATTTTGTGATTTCTTCTATTTTTTCTTCTAATTTTTTAAGATAATTTGCTAGTTCTTGGAGTTGTTCTTGCGTAGAATATTGTTTGTTATTAGTACTATGATTACTAGCATTACTTCTAATACGACTACCATTATTATTTTGGTAACGTCCATTAATAAGTTGCTGCTGAGCGGCCGTTGTTAACATAAACTGACCGACTAAAATTATCCAGTTGCCAATAGAGTTTAACTCGTTAGCCGTATAATCACCTTCAACGATAATACCAGTAACAGCTCCTAAAATAGAGAAAAGTTCAGGATTAATATTAGGAGGAAATCCCATAAATATCCCCCTTCCCAAAATTATCCACTTACTTAAGTTTATGCAAGTTATTTATTATTGTGTTAGAAGAAATCTTATCCTTTCTAAAATTATTTTAAGTTATTTACGAAAAAATAGCAATATGATACAATATAATTCATTAAGAAAGAAAGGATTCAATCTTAAGATTGATAAAAAATTAATGAAAAAGAAAATATTATTAAAAATTAAAAAATGTATTTTAAGTTTAAGAAAGGCTTATAATAATCAAAAAGAAATAATTGTTGATTTCTTAAAAAGTGATTTATCAAACTTTATAGAAACCGATGATTGTAAAAAACAAATGGAAACTTTACAAGTTCATGATGAATTAGAATTAAAGCTTGCTACTTTAAATATATATAAATGTTATTTTACAGATGAGGAGCATCAGAAATGGTACGATTATGTTATTAAAATGGCAAAAAGTAGTACTAAAAAGAAATTAATTCAATAAAATTTTCCAACTTTATAATTTTATGATATAATACTTGAGAAATTTATATTGTTTGTGAGGTGAAAAAGATGAAAGTATATAAAAAGAACTTACCAGAAGGCGTTAAAAAATGCTTTGCTTATGAAAAAGGTGTTAAAGTAAAATTAATCAACAAGTTATATTTAGATGAAAAAAAGAGAAATAAGAAACTTGAAAACGCTAAAAAAGCTAACTAATTAGAATGCAAAAGGCATTCTTTTTTTTGGCTCAAAAAAAGTCGTATAATGACTAATAATTACGATTATAGCATTTACGACGTTTTAATTCTTCTAAATAACAACTCTGAGTACTATAAAGACTTACAATTTCATTACCAATTAGAAGAATGTTATCTTCTAGTTCTTTGTTAGGTAAATTTTTAATGAAAGCCATTTCATCTGCACTTAGTACCTTTACAGACATTAATTCACCATGCACTTTCTTGTTGTTTCAACATTTTTAGCTTGAAGTCCTTTTGGAGTTTCAACTAAGTTAAAAGTTACATAATCTCCTTCTTTTAAAGTTTTATAACCGTCCATAACGATTTGTGAATAGTGTACAAAAATATCTTCCTTACCTTGATTTTCTAAAAATCCAAAGCCCTTTTCATTGTTAAACCATTTTACTCTACTTTCCATTTCTTATTTCTCCCTTCGTTTAACATGGTTATATTATCCCATAAAGTACTTAAAAAAACATGTAAACAAGCTGTAATAAAAATGTATAAAAACTGTAATTTTATTTATATCTATTTTTATAAAAAATAAGTCTTGGGCACCTATAAATACTAAAAAGCAAATAAATATGAGTAAAAATATATAATGTTAATTTTAAAATTAAAAAGCAGTTTATTTTGACGTAAATTTCTAAATAAAATACATCAATAAAACTGCTTATTTATTTACCATTCTTTTTAAAGAATTCTCCAACATCTTTTTCTAAAACTACAGAAATTCGATAAAGAGTTTCGATTGAGAAACCTCTTTCACCAAGTTCAGATTCTATACGACGAACAAACTCAGGAGAGCGTTCAGCATAAACTGCTAATTGTTCTTGAGTATATCCTTTTTCTAATCTGAATTTACGAATATTTTCCGCTATTACTTGTTTAATTTCAGGATTAAACTTGAATTTTTTATCATTGTAAACCATCTAATACCACCTATAAATATTTTGCCATTTTTTTCCAATTAAGTATGTAGCCCAGAATGACCGCTTTTTTGTAATAAAAATTATTATTTTGTGCTATAATAAAGATAGTTTTGAAAGAGAATTTTTTATATAAAATATACTAGAGTTTAAGCGTATTTGAAAGGATTAATAGAATGAATAAAAATAATGTGAAAACTAATAAGCAAATTGATACAAGAAAGTTGGATTTTTTTCTAAATAATAATACAAAAGAGTTAAAAAAAATTACTAATGAAACAGTTAAATCATATAATAGACAATGTAATATTTTAAAAAGACATATTAAAGCTTTAGCTAAGTTAGAACCTAAAAGATGTTATGAAGATGCCCATATTAAATGGGAACAAGAGTTAGGAACTTTAGAAGATAATTATAATTTAATATTTGATAAGTATTTAAAAGAGAAAAAAGAATTAGATAAAGTTAATAGAATTAATCTTTACTAATTAATATTATGATTATTTTATATATTAAGCACACTTTATAAAGTTTTATTATTTATTAGCGTGTTTTTTCAGACTATAATCAACATAATGGCTTTGTTGATTGACTTATTATAGCATAATTAATTTTGAAAGATAGTAAAAAAGTTAAGGCGGATTGTCTTAACTTTTAATTTTGTTATAAATTTAGTTTTCTTTAGTAGTAGTTTTGCAAGAACCATTATGGTCTTTAAAATAATCTTCGATATGAGCAGCCATTTTATTAGCATTTTCATATTCTTCAATATTAATATGATTTGCTATCCAAGCATCACCACCACTGTTAATAATTTGATAATTTTTATTGTATTCAGCTTCGTATGTGTATTGTTCATTATCAAGATTACAGGTTAATGAAACTTTTCCAACTATCTCTCTATCTGTTTTATCGGTAAATTTAATACTAAAAATGACTATAACAGCAATTATCATAACTATTATAGCTATCATGATACCAGCGCCAATTTGAAGTATTTTAATAATTATGCCAGCTAGTTTTTCGGTATTGCTTACTTTTTCAACTAGAATAGAATTTACGTCATTATCCAAAAGTTCATCTATGCTTATCTTTAAAGTCTTAGATAATAGTTTTAGTTGTTCAGGATTAGGGGAAGTTTCTCCTAGTTCCCAATTTGATATAGTTTGTCTAGTAACATTAATTTTCTCGGCTAATTGTTCCTGAGATAGATTATTTTTTTTACGATAATTTAATATATTTGTTCCTAATGCCATATTTTTCTCCTCTCAGTAACCATTATATATGATTTAATATTTAGACTCTACCAAATATCTTTGGAAGATGCGCAAAGGATTTTAACATTTAAGAAAAATGACATTATTTACACATGTTTTCTTTAAATGCAAGTTGGTAGTCACCTATATAAACATCTTTATTACCATTTAAAGTATGGCACGCTATTACGGTGATATTTTTGTCTTTATCTTTATAGATAGTAGTGCCACCGTCATTTAAAGCATCAGTTGCTTCTAGTTTGTCAGTTAAATTTTTGATACTTCTATCTAAGCTTTGGTTAAGACTATCAGCATAATCTTTAAAAGTCATTTTTTCTCCAAGAAAAGTTATATATAAATTATTAATGTTTTCTTCTAAATATACTTTTATATCGTCATTGTTTAAATACTCATTAAATTCAATATTACCACAAGTTTCTGAAAATGCGACTGATAATTCTATATCTATATCGTCATTTTTGTAAGGTCCACCTTGTTTAAATTCTATGTATTTTTTATCAATATTAATAAGTTTCAAAAATGTTTCTTGATTTTTAACTGTATTCTCAACTAATTCGACAATAATAATATTTTTTTCATCATCAATGTAAAATGAGCCTAAATTAGATTTATCAACTTTAGAGTTACTAAAATAATAGCTAATTGCTTTATATGTATCTTCTAAATTAGTTGGTATGTCTTGGGTTTGATTTTGGCAGGCAGTAGCTACTAATAACATTAAAAAAAATGATACGATAGTTAAAATATTCTTTTTCATTTAATTTTTTTCCTTTCAATTATATTAAAGCTTTATCGACATTTAGCATCATTATGACTTAAATTATAATCACCTATATAAACATCTTTGTTGCCTTCTAAAGTATTACAAACAATTACTGTCATATTTTTGTCTTTACCTTTATAAATAGTAGTACCACCGTCTTTTAAGCTATCCCATTTATCTAATAAATCGGTTACAGATTTAATGCTATTTTCTAATGATTGATTTGTATTAACAGCATAATCTTTAAAACTCATTCGATATTGGTGGTCGAAAATGTATAGTTCGGCAATATTATTTTCTAAATATACATTTCTATCATTTTTAGTAAAATACTTAGTAAAACTAATAGTATCATTCTTTTTACTATCTAAAATAGATATTTCAGCATCAAATAATCGGTTAGGGCCACCTTGTTCAAATTTAATGTATTTTTCATCAACATTAACCTCATTTAAAACCTCTTCTTGTTTAGCTTTGCTATTATCTATTAAAATTATTGTTATGATTTGATTTTTTTCATCGTAAGAAATGGCCGATATGTTTTCATCTTTTTTAGGACTACTAAAATATTTAGCAACTGTTTTATATGTATCTTTAAAGTTACTAGGTTTGGTTTTATTACATCCATTAGTTATTAATACCAGAGATAAACATAATACGATTATTAAAATATTCTTTTTCATTTAATTTACCCTTTCCATTATTTTAGATAGTTTTATCTACATTTAGCATCATTATGACTTAAATTATAATCACCTATATAAACATCTTTGTTGCCTTCTAAAGTATTACAAACAATTACCGTCATATTTTTGTCTTTATCTTTATAAACAGTAGTCCCACCGTCTTTTAAGCTATCCCACTTATCTAATAAATCAGTTACAAATGTAAGGCTTCTTTCCAATGACTGATTTGTATTAGTAGCATAATAATTAAAAGTCATTCGATTTTGGTTATCAAAAACATACAATTCATTAACATTATTTTCTAAATACACAGTTCTATTTTCTTTAGTTAGATACTTATTAAAACTAATGCTTTCTTCTTTTTTATCTTCATTAATGGATAATTCAATGTCAAAATCATTACTAGATTTATCTTGTTTAAACTCTATATATTTTTTATTAACATTGACAGTTTTTAAAAAATTTTGTTGATTTTCTTTACTATTATCAGCTAATTTAACTATTACTATTTGTTTTTCTGTATCATAATAAATAGCAGTTACATTTTCATCTTTTTCAGAGCTGTTAAAATAATTATAGATAGCATTATATGTATCCTTACCGTTTTTTGGTTGATTATTATTACATCCACTAGTTATTAATACTAATGATAGACATAATACAATTATTAAAATATTCTTTTTCATTTAAATTTTCCCTTTCATTTATCGCAAGTAAAACTTAAGTAGATTTATTTTCTATTAATATAATCTTTACAATACAATCCCTCTTTTCTAATAAAAATGTATCATAAGTATAAATTAAAAAAAAGAAAGTCTAACTTGCAAAGACTTAAAAACTTGTAAGTTAGACTTTATTTAATAATATTATCTAAATAATTTAATACATTTCTAAAATAATTATTATATTCACTATTAGATAGATTCTCTATTTGGGATATATCATAACTAGATAGTATTTCATTTTTATTAAGTTCTATATAATTTATAAACTTTTTATCTTTTAGGCTATATTGCCATATTTTAATAATATTATTGTTCTTAGTAGCTAAAGTAATAATATAATTATTAACATTATATTGAATATTATAAGTGTTATCTTTATACTTTTCTTCAGTATAATATACTTCTTTATCAGGATTATATTTAAAGTTATTTATAATATACTCTGGAATTTCTATATAAATATCATAATCTTTTTTAGTATCAGAACCATTCGTAGCATTGTTGTTGTCAAAGATTAAAGCATCATTAACAAAAGTTTCATTAATATCTAATTTAATTTTATTACTATCTGTTCCAATATATAAATTATGTATGTAATCATTAAAATCATTAGTAAGAATATATTCATCTTCTCCTAATTTTTCTTTAAATTTGATTGCTTTTGTACCTTTTGGACATAATACTTCTTTATCGTTATAGTAAAGACAAATATAACTAGTATCACTATTATATACCATTAAATTAAAATAAATATTTCTATTAATTTTTAGAATATTACCAGCAAGTTCCATGGATTTATCACTGGTATCTATAGAATATACTCTTGTTTTTTTATATGAATTAAGAAAATAATAAATAAAGAATGATAGTAAAAAAGTAAATATAGTAATTAGTAACGTTATAATATATTTTCTTTTTTGATTATTAATTTTATTAATAAATATTTCATTCGATTTATGAGGACTCTTTAATTTACCACCGGCATAAATTTCTTCGATTGTTAAATTATAAAGATTAGCCAGGTCATTGATTTTTTCAATATCAGGGATAAATCTGCCGTTTTCCCAAGAAGAAATTGCTTGTCTTGTTATGTGTAATTTAAGTGCTAACTCTTCTTGGGTTAAGTTATGTTCTGTTCTTAGTTTTTTTAGATATTTACCTATATTTTCTGCGTTCATATAAATACACTCCATGTGATTACTATATCATTTTTAGAAGAAAAAAAGAAGTTTTGTAAATTAATTTATAAATTAGGCATAAAAGTCTATAAGTTTGATGCGAAATGTCCTGTTATTTTATAGTGAATTCAGTTATATTTATCCTAGGAGGAAGAAATATGAATCAAGAAAAAATGGGAAAATTTATTGCGGAATGTCGCAAAAAGAAAAAATTGACTCAAGAGGAATTAGCAGAAAAACTTAATGTTAATATTAGAACTGTATCTCGTTGGGAGACTGGGGTTTGTATACCTGACTTGTCGTTATATGAATCATTATGTAACACTTTAGGTATAACAATTAATGAATTATTATCAGGAACTTATTTGAGTAAAGAAGATTATCTTAAAACTTTTGAAAAGAATATTATTAATGTTGTAGATGAAACTAGTAAAAAGAAGAAAGTAGTTGGTATTATTAAAAATATTTTAATAGTAGTTCTAAGTATGTATATTGTTGCTTTAATTTTATTAGTGTTTGCTAATGGAGTTACTTTTAAACAAATTTATCAAGAAAATGCTATTAGTGTAGAAAAAACAAGCAGTAGACCAATTAGATTTAATGTTGATGCAATAACCGAAGGTCAAGTAAAATACGCATATTTAACTAAAGATGATTATACTATTATATTTATTACGAGATATCAAACTTTGAAAGAAAAATTAAGTGGTGAAAATTATCGTAATATTACTGGATATAATTTAGATAGTAAGCAGTTTGGAGAAGGTATTGAAATTAATGGTGTTGATTTAAAAGATAAAATTAAAGTTTACTATACCAATGTTAATTTTAAGAAAATAGCTACTGCTAATAATGATATCCTAGCTGATATTATTAATGATTCTGAATTATTATATACTGATTAGACCTGAAAATGGTCTTTTTTCTTAGGTGCCAGCTGGCTATAGCCTTTAGCTACCACAAACGGTTTTGGAGGGTGTTATAATTTATTAAAGTTTTCCTTTTTGAATTCAGAAGGAGTATGTTATGACTTTCTAATCTAATTTTAATATCCTATAGTATATTCGTTATACCATAAATGCTTTTCAATAGTGTAGGATATTTTACGGCCATTGTTGATAGAATTATAGTTATCCACAATTTTTTGAAGTTTAGTATTTAATGAGTCATAATTTTCATGAGTTCTAAACCTATGTCCAGTCATACAACAAGTGTTAACATAACAACTGTTTTCAGGAATATCTATTTTAAATCCGTCGCTATATTCATAATGGCTTAAATTATAAGCTGTTTGACACTTTTCACCTAAAGCATTTTTAGGATTGTAAATAAAAAGATAGAAAATTACAGCTAGAATAACAAGAAGAACACATAAAATTAAAATGATTTTTTGATTTTTTTTCATAAATTAAATTCACTTTCTTAATGTTTATTATACTATTTTTTGTTTAACGAAGTAAAAATTTGGGAACATCATCTTTTTCAATGAATTTGACATTTTTTAAATCCAAACTTACTTTTCCATAACCACGATGATATTCTTCACCAGTAGCAGTATACTCATAATATATATTTTCGTCATAAATTCCTAAAGCTGCATCTATATATCCAGTAGAGCTCCCAGTTAATATATTTCGGTTGCCTTCATCAATCATCGCACCGGTTTCTAAATCAAATGATGCAATAGTAAAGCCAAAGAAATATATCTTGTCATAAGTCCAGCATATTAATCTTGACTCAACATTACTTCCAATGGGAAAAGAAAAAGTTTTCTGATAATTACCATGACCTAAGCTTTTATATACTGTAAATATTGAATAATTTGGTTCTTGACCTTCTACTAAGGCATAGTCTCCATTTGATGAAATTATTTTTATATCATCAATATATTTTATCTCAGGTTTATTCTTTTTATCTCTAGTGTTTAAAAAGGATATTACCAACAGTGCTACTATAAATATTATTATTAAATATACCCATTTCTTACTTTTCATTATTTACCTCTTTTAAATATTTTGTCAGCCTATTTATCGATATAATTTATTTTAAATTGTTCTTTTGAACAAATATTATCAGTTGTACAATATTCTATAAATACTGTTATTATAGCTTTAAAATTATCTTTATTAGCAAGGTTAAAAGCCGTTTTTTCACAATCAATCCCTGAATCATTTTCACAAAGTATTCCTGCTTCATAAAATTGAAACTCGGTAATATATTTTTTTAATTTATTCAGATTTTTACTATTACCAAGTGAAGACCAAGGTTTATCATCAAATAAAACAGTTACTTTTTCACTCTTTAATTTATTAATTTTTTTAGTTTGTAAAAAACCATTAATTAATATTTGACTATATTCATTTGTAAAATATACTTTTCCGGTATCGAATTTAAAATGCTCACTCTGACCCTCAAATTTATATGTAGGATGTTCTATATTAGGTTTTATTAAATCTTCTTCATTATTTTTAGCAATACAATTAAATAATAAATATATAATCATTATTACTATAAAAATTATAATTAAAATATATTTTGACTTTGACTTCATAAATTTCTACAACTTTCTTATATCTTTTTTTTAATAAGATTATAATTTTATTTCTTAGTATTTTTAAACATATTAAATATACTAATACCTGTCATAGCTACTAATACGATAAATAGAATTAATAAGAGCCATGGTTCAATTAAGTTATCAATAAATGCGGTTTGAAGTAAAAAATTCCAATCTGTATCACCATACATTCTCGAATATTTTTCAAGACAAAATATTTTTAAAATTATAGGAAAGACAATAGCTATAATTATTTGGACTATACCAATGTTTTCTTTATTCTTAATGACATTATATAATCCCGATATTAAACTTAATCCGATTACAATTCCAATGATAAAATACATTTTTCCTCCTAAGAAATTATTCTTACTCTTTTGATTTTTTATAAAAAATAGTATAGTAATTAATTGCTGTAATTAATATACAAATTACTAATATATTTAAAATTACATAAAGAAATTTAATTCTGATTTCATTACTGTAAAATAAGTAAACATTAGGAACTATATTTTGAATAATTAAACAATCAATAATAATTGCCATTATAATGCCGATAATAAGACTAATAATTGTAGGCTTTAATTCTAGTTTAAATAATTTATTAATTTTTTCTTTGTTATTACCTTGTACTTTGTTATTTAATAACATTTTTTTTGCCAAATTTAAGAATACAAATAAACTAATAATATAAATAATTAAAAAGATACCACAAATTAAATTTTTGATTTCATCACTAAAACTATATATGGGACTATCTATGTTAAGAGAAGGAAATTCTGAATTTAATTTTTCTAAATTATTGTTATCATTAATTTGAATAAAAGTATTGTCAACAGCTTCATCAGTGCTATAGTAGCTTTTTAATTCATTAATTCTTTTTATTGTCTTATGCGATGCAAAACAGGTATCCGGTTCATAAAAGCCGTTTGTAGAATCAAAAATACCAACTAATTTAACTTTAATTTCATTGTCATCTGGGCCACTTAAAGTAAGCTCTTGATTTAGATATTGAGAAATATTAAAAATATTACCCTTTAAAATATCTTCTTCATTATCATTGAAATTATACGGACATATCATTTCATCATCAGAATCATTATCAAAGCTACGGCCATTAATTGTCTTTATATTTGTTGGTATCGTTCCAAATAAATAGAAAGATTCCCTATTTTCAAATCCAAGCTCGGCCATGTATTCCTTAGAATTAAATATATCAACAATATATTTGCTTTCTTTTAATTTGTTAATCATATTATCATCTTTTATAGTATCAATAATATAAACTTTAAACAAATAATTATCTTGTTCATATTTTTTTATACTATCGTTATAAAATGATAAATAAGATAAACCAAGGATACCGCTAGCTACTGCTAAAGTTAGAGTTATAATTAATAATATTTTTTTTATTGATTTTTTCATATAAACACCTTTTCTATTAAAAACAATTAAGTAACAAATTATACTTTTTTTCGTTACAGCCCTATGATAACATAATTTCATTAAAATCACGTGCAACTATTCGCGCAACTGGCGCAATTTTTGTGCAACTTTTATGCAACTTTTTGTTGCTAAGGCAATTTTCCTTGGTAAATTTTTAGTACATCTAAAGAATAACATAAAAATTTTAAGAAGACGCTCTACTATTAGTAAAGTAAGTTTATTATTGTAAATATTCTTTTATAAAATTCATGTATTTTATATAGTCATTAACAGTATTACATTTTTCAGCAGAACAATCTAATTTCTCTGAAAGTTCTATCTCTTTATTTTCGATAAGGTTGCCATTTTTTAGTTTTTCATATAAAAAGGTGTTTGAATAGCTATATAGACTAACCCTTTCCAATAAGCCATCTTTTGTTATATCTACTCTAATATCTTTATTGTAATCATTAATATATATCATTGTATTTTTATTTATTTCTTTTTTATAAAGGCCTTCTTTGTACTTAAATCCTAAATTTAAAAGCTTCTCTTTAAGGTCAGATGTAAGTATATCTTGATTATCGTTATCATTATCATCACTATTGACCTCTTCAACTTTTTTAGGAAACACAGTATTATTTGTATATTTCTTATTAATATTTAAATTTATTGTTTCAGCAGTATCATCATTATAACTAATTTTTATATATAAATTGTTTTTTGGTATTTCTTTTAAATTATATTCCTTACTGCCATTTTTTTCTTCAATATAGTAATTGTCATTATCTCCTTGTAAAACCATTTTTTCATTGTTTTCAGCACCAATATAAAGATAAATATTTTGAACATTTTCAAGATTGTTAATTTTATTAAAATTAAGAATAGAAATGTCATTAGAAATAAATAATGAACCTTTTATTAATGCACCATTTTCTGTTTCTCCTGTTATTTTAAAAGAACTTATTTTTCCTCTGATAAAAATAAAATATGTTGATAATAAGAATACGATAGTAAAAATTAATAATGTTACTAAGCTTAAATACATCAATTTTTTAAACTTTATTTTAGATTTATAATTATCACTGTATGCTTCTAAAGTTGATTCGGTTACTTTCTCTGTGTTATCTTTATTTTTAAAATCACCATAAAGCAATTCTTCAAAAGACACATTGAATATAGCAGCTAATTTTGTTAGTGTTTCTGGGTCAGTTGGGAAAGATATGCCATTTTCCCATTTAGAAATATTCTTGTCTGTATAGTTGATTAATTCTCCAAGTTGGGCTTGAGTCAGCTTTTTTGATTTTCTTAAGTTTTTTAAAAAATTTCCTCGTTTTTCATTATTCATCGTATCACTCATAATTAATCTTTTATAAATATTAACTTTTTATAGATTAATTCCTTTCTATTTATAATTTTTTTAATATTTAGTTTTATCTTAGCATATAACAAATTTTGATATATAAATATATCCATTGGTTTAAGAATAACATATGTGTATATAAAAAACACTCTACAATTAGTAGAGTGGTAATATTCTAATAAACATCTTTACATTACATTTTTTCTAATATTTTCTAATTCAAACTATAAATCGTTTAATTTATCAACTAGTGTTGTTTAAAATAATTTTTTAAATAAACAGTATTGTAATAATTTAATAAAGTTTAATGAATGCGTTTTAAAAACACATTGATATATACTTTATTATAATGATTAATCCATTACTATCTTTTTAGTTAATATCCAAAGTTCCAATATGATGATATTAAAACAGTTAGGAAAAAAAGGCCTAAAACTATAATAACACTAATTTCTAAATAGTCTTTAGTTGAAAATTCGATAGAATTAAGAAAAATAAATTTGTCAACTGTTTTAGAAAGACTACTATTGTTTAACAATGGGAAAAAAATAATTGAACCAATTACGTTTAATATAATATCATCTATATCAAAAATGCCTGTGCCAAATGCATACTGGAAACATTCAATCATTAGAGATAATATAAATATTAAAATTACTGTTTTTTTGAAGCCAGTGTTCTTTCTTACTCTAGGTATCAAATAACTAAACGGAACAAACATTACTATATTACATAAAATTGAACTTAAGAGCCAGAAATTTTTATAAGATATTATTTGCTTTATATCCCTAACTGTATTTACAATCGGAGTAAAATTTGCTTGACGAGAAGCTTCAATCACAATTTTTTGCCCTCTAAGAATACTTACTGCTAGCAATAGGATTGATAAATAAATTATTGAATAAAATAAAATCATTTTACTAGTATGTGAGTAATCACCATCTTCAACAACGTAGAAGTAATTTGTACAGTAAATATTTATACAAACAATAGCTACTAAGCCTATAAATATTTTTACGTCTGCCTGCAATCCGAAAAAAGTTACTTCTAAAACCCAAGCAAATAATAAAATTAAAGAAAATTTAAACAGGGTTTGAAATATATTATTCTTTTTCATTTTCCTTAACCTTTCTGTTAAAGACAATATATAAATTACATAATATAACTAATATGCTAATCATTAGCATATTTAAAACTATGTATGAAAATTTGATTTTGGCAGTACTGCTATAATATAAATAAACACTTGGTATTATTTTAGGAATAACCAAATAATTTATAAAAATTGCAACGATTTCACCCAATATAATACCTATTATTACAGGTTTCAGCTCTAATTTTAATATTGCTACAATTTTTTCTTTTCTATTGCCATGCACTTTACTATCTAATAATATTTTTTTTAATATTTCCATTGCAGCAAATAAACTTACAATATAAATAAACAACGATATACCGCAAACTAAATTTTTAATATCATCATTTTCAGAAATTATATGAGTAAAATCACTTAAAGAAAATTGAGATTTTAATTTTTCTAAATTATCATTGTTGTTGATTTGAATATAAAAACCACTATATTTATTATCAATATCTGATTCATTTTTTATGTTGTTAATTCTTTTTATTGTTTTGTGCGACGCAAAGCAAATTGTTGGCTCATAAAAGCCATCTGTTGCGTCAAAAACCCCAACTAGTCTTACTTTTATTTTATTGCCATAATAATCACTCAAATTAATATCCTGATTAAGATATTGGGAAATATTTATCATTTTATTTTCTCTAATTTCTTCTTCTTCATTGAAATTAGACGGGCATATTATTTCATCATCATTATTTGCATCAAATGTACGACCTTCGATTATATTTATATTACTTGGGATAGTCCCAATCAAATCAAATCCGCTTCTATTTTCAAATTCAACCGATGTAATATATTCACTTTGTTTAAATACATCGTCCACATATTCGTTTTTTTGCAATTTATTAAATAAATTATCATCGCTTTCTACAGCATTAACCCTATAAACTTTAAACAGGTAATTATTTTTTTTATATTTTTGTACACTATCACTAAAAAAAGTATAATATGATATCAAGAGTGTACCACTTATTGTTGCTAATATAAGCATTATTGTTAATATTGGCTTCTTATAATTGTAAATACATTTGGCAACGGTATTTAATATTTTCATATTTATTTCACTTCCTAATTTTTAATTATAAAATCAAAGACAGTAATTGTAATTACTGTCTTTAACTTTTACTATGCCTTTGGATACATTCTTACATCATCAATAAAAACAGCAGTATTATTTTGGTTAGATAAATTGTTGTAGAATATATATCTTCTTTTTCCAGAGTACTTTTGACTTCCAAAGTTTAATGTTTTTGAAAAAACAGTAAAATCTTTATATATTATTTCAACTTGCTGTGAGCCAAGTGAACTGCTCCATAATGCGTTTTTTTGTTGATATTCTACTTCTATTGTTTGTCTAGTTTCAGAAGCTGGATAAGCTTTATTTAATTCTATTCTTTGTTCGCCAGCCCCAAAATCTCTATATTGACCAACCAATTTATACGGATACCCAACTTGGACCGTTGATGGATAGTAATCTTCTGTTGCCTTAACAACACCAGCAGATACAATTACTAAACCAACTAAAATTGAATTTTTTATTAACTTTTTCATAAATTAATTTCCTTTCTATTTAATTCATAAATTATATTTATATTATAGTTAATTTTTATATATTACATTAGGTGTAAATTTATATTATTTGTTTATTATTTTTGTAAACTAACCTCCTTTTTAATATCTTTATGTTGCTTCTTACAACATAATACAAGTTATATTTAACTATAGATTTTTGCTACTACTTTGTTAGCAATCATATTAAGACCATATATCCAATTTTTAGTAATGCTATTTAACAATTTCAAATTAGACAGTTAAATTCAATCCATTTGCTTCATCATAAACATTTGATGCTGCACCACTAAATTTGAATACATTTCCTTGACCACCCTGAGATATTGTGTATAACTTACTCGTCTTTAATGATATATTTTTTCTGGAATGTTCATACGCTCCGTATACAGTACCACCAGTTGTTGTAAAAAATGAAACATTTACCTTTAAATTAGAAACATTTTCTAATTTTACCGAATAACCAAACCCGTTATTTTTAATATCTGGGGAAGAATAATTTTTTTTAAAATTATCACCAATTACATAAGCGTTTCCAATTTTTACTAATGAAACATCTTTTAATCTTGCACCTATTACATCATAGCTTTTAACATTTGGATTAGCATTCCAACTAGCTTGTAATGATACATAGCATTGCGAAGAACAAGATTTATTCATTATTAAAGTACGTGATTTTTCTGTTATTGTTGAGTATAGTTGTGGACCATTCTCTTGTAAAGTAACCGTTTCAATTTTATTGCTAAAAAGATTTAGATTTTTAACGTAGTTAAATTCATCCTGAGTAATTAAATCTTGGTAACCATCCCAAAACATCTTTGAAAAATAACTATATTGAGTTTCATCAAATGATACACCATATTGATTAATGTAGTAGGCACCTTCTGCATTAACTAAGTTTACTTTCACAGTAAACAGCAAGCCAAATAAAAATACAGCAAGTAACTTTTTCTTCATTTCCTATTTTTACTCCTTTCCTAGCCACAATATAAAATATTATTAAAAAAAAGACTAGTGAATAAATGGCACACTAATCTTTTTCATATTTTTTTATATATTTTTCATAAAATTTTTTATATATTTTTTTCTCGTTAGTACACTCAGATTTGCCACAATCAATCTCTCCATCAACGGCTTCAAAATTAATTTTAGAATCGGAGTAATTAAACGATTTTATATCAATAAAATAATCAATAAACATATCATTTGCATTATCTGTGATTGTTATTTTTCCTGTTATTGTATCATAAACTATTTGATAGTCATCATCTTGATAAGTACATATACCTTCTTCACAATCGTCTGTTTTAATAGATTTATTCGAGTATTCAGGTTGCTGCGATTTTGAAACATTGTTATCATTCTTAAAAAATAATTTATGATTGCTATAATTTTCTTCAAAATTTAAGTGAATAGTTTCTTTCTTATTATCTAAAGTTACATCCAAAAATATATTATCTATTATTTTTTTATAATTTAAAATATTAATTGAAGAATTATAGCCAGAAAAATCAATTACAACATTTGTACTTGGACCTTCATATATTATGTTTTTGTCATTATTTTGATAGTAATAAATAGATATACTGTCGGATTTAAAATCGTTACTATTCAAGCTCAAATATGATTTTTCCCTTGTTAGCACTAACAACCCATGATTAACTGATAAATGTTCAGAATTACCATAAAAAGTAAAAACTCTTGTTTTATTAAATGTTTGAAAAAAATAATATAGCAGAAAAATAAATAAAATTATAAATAGTACTATTATTATATTTCTAAACAATTTAAGTGTATGACTTTGTTTCTCTAAAAAACCAATTAAATTATTATTTAGCTCTGATTTATTATACTTATTATTCTTTTCTCCAGAAATAAGTTCTTTTAATTCAATTTGAAATATTTCACACAATTTTTGATAATATTTTATATCGGGGCATAACTTGCCATGTTCCCATTTGCTTATGAGAGTTCTATCAACAAATAATTTTTCTGCAAGTTGTTCTTGGGTTAATTTTGATTTTTTTCTACAAGTTTCAATAAACTTTCCAACCTTTACTTGATTCATATATACTTCTCCTTTTTTTGTAAAAAACTACATTTCACAAAAAATCACAATTTCATTCACAAATAATATTATACTATAAAATTATTTTTTTTAATGTTCCGATTCAGCACATTATAAAATGTCTATTTTTTTTGCAAATCTATAATACCTTAAGTTTTTTCAGACATTTGTCTCAAATTTGCTGTATCATCATCAACTTCATTAATTAATATAGTACTATTTTTGTTTAAAATAATCCACGGAGTTATTTTCAAAGAAAATTTCCTATAAATTAGAATTAAATATATTTCACTTGTGCAGTTATTAACGAATGAATCATTGACAGCCAAAATTTTATTTTATTAATGTGCTTTAGAAATAATGTTAGATAATTGATTCTAAAATTTTATAAAGACTTAGAGAAGTTAATTATTACAGAATCAAAAGACAATAGAAGAAAAGGCATAGATAATATAGTAGTATAATCTATTCTGAAAACAACAATAATAAAAAAAAGAAACCTTAGTAGGCTTCATAATATATACTAAACCGTATTAAAAACGGTATATGACCATGGCAGGGACAGAAGGATTTGAACCCTCGCGAACGGTTTTGGAGAGATTAGCCACATTGGTTAAAATCGGTCAAAATCCTAGTAAAATCGGGTTTTTTCGCAATAATTCAGGGCATTTCTAAAGTGCCACTTTTTTGACTTTTTTCGTATCATTTCGACCAAAGTGTCACAGAAATGGCACAAAATTATTTTTGATAAAAATTCCGTGTGCCACCTAAAAAAGACCGTCATACTATATAATTATCATTTATTTTCAAAAACAAATATACTCTATTATTTTTTTAGCTTTTCAGAAATCAAAAAAACGAGAGAAAGAACATAATGCTCTTTCCCTCATATAATCGTTTTACCATAATCTTTTATTTTGTCTTGCGGTAATTTTACTGTAAGTTTTTCCCCAACTAAATCAATGAATTGTTTCATCCTTTCGTTAAAAACTTCTTTACTTGAAATTATTTCATTACTATTAAAGATACTTAAAATAGGATATTGTGAAATTAAATAATCTTGACTTGCTTTTAAGTAATCAACAAGGTTCTCATTATTAACTCTTTCTTCAACTATATAATCAAGTAGCTCATAATTCTCTTTGCAATTTTCGTTATCTATGTAGCCAGCAATTACAGAAATGATTGCATTTGTTGAAAATTTCCGTTGATATTTTTCCTTATTACCATAAAAACTTTCTTCTATTTTTTCTACTAGTTTTTTATCATCTTCCTCACCACTATGAGTGTATATCCTATCTAATACTTCTGTTGTATGACCAAGTCGTTTAGCAACATCCTTTTTCGGCATACCAGATGATAATAAAAAAGTTGCGTTTGAATGCCTTAATCCGTGTAATGGAACATTTTTAGTTATATTATTGTTCTTTCTAAATAATCTCCATTCAGCAGTAAGTCTATTCGGGTCCCAAATCGTATTATTATCCCAATTAGTAAATACATAATCATCGGCTTTAACTTTTAATCCACTATCTTTTTTAAAAGCTTTATATTGTTTTAATAAAGAAATACAGGCATTGGGTATCCCTATAACCCTGTTACTATTTCGGCTTTTAACATTTTTCTCAACAATCCGATAACTTGGTACACCACTTTTTGTTGAAATTGTAGCAACCGCCTTATTTATATTTATTGTTTTCTTTTCAAAATCTATATCTCTCCAAGTTAATCCTAAAAGTTCTTCACGGCGACACCCTGTATCCATGATAATAAACATGGCAGTTTTAAGCCTAATGTTAGTCGTAGATAGTAACTCTTTAACATAATCCATTTCCTCAAGGGTAAAGTATTCTTTTTCATCAGGTTTCTCTGTTGGTTTCTTTTTAACAAAACTACAAGGGTTTTCTTTTAATATTCTTTCTAACTTTGCAAAATTAAACATGTTGCTTAATACTTTAAAAGCATGGGCTATGGTTGTAGGATGAACAAAATTACCAGATTTTGTTTTGGTACGACTTAAATAACCTAACCAATTTTCAACAGTTTCTTCATTTATATCTTGCAAAATAAAGTCTTTAAAATAAGGTAATATTCGCAGATTAATCAAACCATAATATCCCTCGTATGTTGTTTCTTCTAACTGTCCGTTTTTTATCTTTTCTTTAAGATAATTTATATATACTTCAGAAAAACTCTCAAAATTAGAGTAAGCATTAGCACTTTTCTTGTTATCAACAATTTCCTTTTTTATCTCGTTCTTTTTATTAATTGCATCTACAAGTGTACCCTCTACTGTTGCAGAAATCCTGTTTCTACTACCATCAATATTAAATCCATTACTAATTACTATGCGATACTTTCTATTTGGTAATATTTCTGTTATACCTTTTAAATCTTCTAATGTTATATGTTTGCTGTTTGCTTCGGATGCGGTTATACTAAATTTTGTTAAATCACTTGCTTTAATTTTCGACATTACTAGATATTATTGTCCTTTCTACCCGACTCTAAAAAAGCCTCTAAATCTTGTACTTTAAAATAATTAGTATTACCAACTTTTATATAACTTAACTTACCGTCAGCAACTGCCTTAGCTAATGTATATTTTGTAAGCATAGGAAACTCTTTTATTGCATCTTTTGTTTTTAATAAACGATCATCGTTTTTTTCACAACCGTTAGTATTAAGATTATCTTCATATTCTTTTATTAAACTACCAATACATGATATTAAGTCGCCAAGAGTGTACTTTTTTTCTTTATCTATATACCTTGCCTCCCTTACACATTCATTTTAATATCATATTCATATACTTTATCATATTTATCTTTTATATAATCAAATATTGTATTTATAACTTCCTTTGCTTGCACAGTATCAAAGGTAATTCTACCATCGAACATTTCTTTATTCCATTTATTGTCTACTGTACAATCCAACCTATTGCCAAATATAACATTTAGTTTTTCTTGTAATGGAAGCTCAAATACCCATATACAGGTATCATATGTTGGATCGAAAGAATCGTATATTTTTAATACAAATCCTTGTTCACGAGAATTATTAAAAACTTCTAATATACCGTCTACTCCCTTAAATTCCTTATTGCATTTATCAATAACACTTTTTATAACTCTTTCTGAGTAATTTAAACATTTATGTTTTACAATCATACAACACCTATATATTTAATTTATTAATCGTTATCAATTCATCACTAGTAAAATTTAATCCATACGGATAAGCGGTTATATCATCCGCAAATTTTTCTAACGAATTTATATCAAACTTTTTATTTGATGATTTTAAAAAATGCACTATGTTCTTTATATATTCTAATTTACTTTCTATTTAAATTCCTCCTTTAGATTTCAACAAAGTTCATACTGTTATCAGTTAAATCTAACTCTTTGTCATAAATTTCTTCATAATTTTTAATTATTTTTTTACTAAAACGATTAATTGTTTCAAACGAGTCATCTAGTTCTTTAAAGTCTTTGTTTTTACTCCATGAGTATAGATAAGTCATTGAATAATTTTTAGTATCTAATCCTAAATATTTAGAAACTACATAAGCAATGGCTTCTGCCTCACTTTCATATTGTTCCCTATGCTCTTGATATTCCTTATTGTTATCTTTTAAATGGGTATGTGCTAATGAATGAGCATACTCATGAATTATAACTTTTAACCGCATCAAATCACTAAGATTTTTCTTTACAACTATTGTTTTGTTATCAAAATCGCAGTACCCCTTAGCACCAGAATCAATGTCTTCATATTTTACTTTGATTCCATCTTTATAAATTGCCCTGATAAAAATATCCGTTATTCCATCGGCTCGAGAATCTTCGAGTATAGGGTTTAAAGAACTGTCGATTTCTTCAAATGGCATAGTAGTTTGGCTAACATCGAAAACATTACCAACTTTAAAATAAGTTGCTTTTTCTTTATAAAATGTTACTGAATTATCTTCTTTATCCTTTAATTTTTTTAATTCTTCCTCTGTTAATAAATAAATTGGTTTTATTTTAAATTGAGAATCATTTGTATCAACTTTAATAAATTTTAAAAAAACAGGAAAAAGTATTTTTATTCCCTTTTCCCCTTTATTTATATAATAACCCATTTTAGAAAATGCATTAAAAGATGTTACATATTTTGAATCAGGTTTTTGTAACCATATTAAGTATTGATTGTTTAACGAATAATTATTGAAATTAACCATATTATCTAAAAACTTTTTTAAATCAGATTCACTACTAAAACGACTGATAGCTTGTTTTTTTAAATCAGTTAAGATGTTTTTAATATCTTTTTCTAAATTTTCCTTTATGTTGCTATCTTTTTCATTCTTGGCTTTAAAACTTAAATCAGAAATAGATTTTATTTTATCAGTTAATGTTTTGTTATCCATTCTAAAATTCATTTTATTTATATCCAATCCAGATAATGCAAAAAATCTGTTAATATCTACATTGTACTTGTTAATAAATATACTACAAATATCTTTCGTATAATACTTGTTAAAAATTTCCATTGCTCTATTGTATTCCAATGGTACAGAACTAATCGTTTCACTTTGAAGTTCATTCATTGTTTCAATATCAAAAATATTTAAATCATTAGAGAAACTAAGACAGTAGGCTAAATGACCTGCTTTTTCTTTTGATAAAAAATCAGGATGTACCATTAAGTCGGTATAATTATTATGGTTATATTTATAATCAAGGTATTCATTAACTGTGTTGAGAGGTTTAAATTTATAAACAACATCTCCAACAGGCTCAACTGTTTCTCCATCAATAAAATTTCCGACTTCGTCAAAACATTCAACGGTACCAATCGGAATCCCTAATTGAAGCATTAACAACATTGTTTCATCTTTTATGATGACATCATTTTTCGAATTATAAAATACTTCCTCATTAGCAAGTTTGCGACCATAATTATATCTATTAATATTATCTTTAAGATGTGGATTATTTGTTAGTTGTTCTAATTTTTCATAGATTGGATCAATATTATTGCCTTCATGTTCTGATATAATTAGCACCAACTTTCATTTCACAAAGCAAAATATTTACAATATATTTTTTATTAATAAAAATTCCTCCACTCAATTATATTTTCTTAATTCTATCTTGAATTTATATTTATATGTTTATATCTTTAATTTTATCTATTTCTATATTTTTAATTTTATTGTAATTAATTACTAGTTCACTTTCGTTTCTATTATTGAAATAAGCATAAATATCATTTTTATTTATAGTTGATTTTATAACAGTATTACCGTTAAAACGCTTAGCAAACCATTTTGCCGTATCATAATTATCAGTCCAAGATAAAGCCTTAAAATTATTTTTACTATAAGTTCCTCTATAAATCTCTACTTCAGTTGGTAATTGCTCTAAGTAGGTAAGCTCATCTGAATTCATTAGTAATTTTTTATCACTTTTTTCAAATAATTTTAAAGACATTGTTGGCTTTACATTCACATCTGCATTAGGAAATTCAGTATCTGTCCAAATGTACCTTAAATACTTATTGTAATCTTCTTTTGAAAGAAATCCAGTAATTGATTTAAAGAATAGTAAGCGATATGGCTTGGTTATCATTAGAAACATTTCATCTAAATTTTTAGCGGACATAATATCAGCTTCTTTTTGTTTAAGGTATTTATTTAAATTTTCTTCATCATTTATTATATCTATTAGAACAAGTTTATTATTTTCTATAAAAGCAACAGGATTTCTATCTATGAATGGGTGATACACAATAAATGGATATGCTTCGTTGACACTAGGTTCAAGTTTTAAATAATCGACAGCCAAAAGTTTAATTGATTTTAAGTCAGACTTCATATTTTTATATCACCACCATCAACACTTTTATTGTAACATAATTCAGAATCAACAAATTGGGTTAACTTTTGGTTCATTTCTAACATTAAAGATATATTACTTTTTAAATTGGGAGAAAATTCTTCAAAACGAATATTTTCGATTCCAACATGATTGTCATCTAAGTATCTAGAATAGCGTAAACCAGACTTACCATTCATAATAACTAAATCGCAAAAATAATTACTTTCTTCCAAAGTTGCCAAAACGCCATAATCTTCGTAATCTAAATCATCAGCATCAAGTAATATTCTCTCCAAATCATACATACATCTACTACATTTAAAATTAAAACCATAAACATTATTTAAATATTTTGGAAAATACTTTTTTATTACATTTAATGTATATTCAGTGGCTTTTTCATATTCACCGTCGGAAAAATACTTAGCAGATTCGTATGCTTTTTCATCAAATAAGCTATTATTATTAGAGCAGGTTCTATCAGCTATAACCACCATTATTTGAGATGAATTTCTACACACACAAGACCAAATGCATAAATCGTCATCAACATCATTGCTACCAAATAAAATCATTTGCAAACCTTGCTCACGAAAATTATTAAAAACATTATAATATCCATTCAACGGCGGGCTCAACTTTTTTAGTTTGCTTTCTAAAATATCAAAAAACTTTTTACTTAATTCAAAACTTCTATTTTTTTCTATCATCAAAAATCCTTTTTTTATATATCAATATTTTCTTTTTCAGCAATAGCCTTGTTAATATTAGAATCATATATTTTCTTTACTAATTTAGCAATATCTTTTATATCCATATCTGGGTAAAAACTTTTAATTTTTATACAGACTAATGTATAATCCTCAATTAAGTATGCTTCATTGTTTATAAGCTCATATTCTATTAAATCTTCTATTTTGATTTTACTAACAAAATCCTTTTTTAATTTTGGTTCAACGACCTTAAAAAAATGATTAAGCTTTTTTAAATTGGATATATGAATATATCCTCCATCGCCAATGGTTGCATAGTCACTATCTGGAGCATCTTTATTAGTCTTATTCTCATCAAATTGTTTCCTATCAAATGCCCAAAATAATCCTGTTTTATTTAACTCTTCATTATATTTTTTATTATAATTATCTATTTCTTTATTAAAATTCATTTTATTCCTCCTTACAAAAAAGACCAAGGGCAATGCACTTGATCCAAAAAATAGTTCTATACTAGCAACTACTTTAACTATACGACTAATTAGAAAGGAGTTGTAGTTGTATAGTAAAATGATTTAGTAATGAAATTGTATATCATTACAGTTTAATTGTAGCATTTATAAATTAATTGTCAATCTAATTATTCTAACTCAATTTTTCCCTCCGTTCTTTTTAATAATTGTTCTTTTCTAAATTCGGTTAAATCAAAACAGGAAATTTCAAATTTTTTATGCTCGGCAGGTAAAGTAGCCATTTTTATTTTTATTGGATAGTCAGCAATAGGCATTATTTTGGCATGAATAGGATATTTTCTTGTTGTCATAAATATTGCCTCGCCATACTTAAATCGCATTAATTCTTCTGGCATTAGTAGATCTCTTCCTAGCAAAGATTTATCGTTAGAAATATTATAATCATATTGGTCTAATCTTCCAGATACAGAAGTCCTAGCCGTAGAAATTGTGTATTTTCCTAAACGACTACTAATTTCTTTAGCACTTTCGTTATCTGATGTAAGCAAATATATCCAATTAGTACAGTTAGATTTAATTGTTCCAGCTTGTTCTTTGTATTTTTCTTTCAACTGGTCGAAATCTTGAATTATGAGATAAAATCTAATATTTCTAGAGCGTGATACAGTTATCTTAGTTGACATATTAATCGGTGGCATACTGGCAAACTCATCTAAAACGAAATTAACTCTTATTGGCATTTTGCCAGTTTGCAATGACTGTGCGGTATTTACTAAAGATTGATAGCACTGTTCTATAAATAGTGAAGCCAACTCGTGTCGAGATTCTTTCTCATCAGGAATTATTAAAAATACTGCTGTTTTGTCTTTTCCAAGTGCGTCTAATTCAAAATCAGTTCGACTAGTAAGATTAGCTATACCTGTATCACTAAACATTTTTATGGTTGTCGCCAATACAGAGAATAGAGTAGCCCTTGTTTCACCTTTGGCAAAAGAACCAGTAGCATAAGCCATTTTTGATAAAGAGCCAGCTGGTTTTTGTTGAAAATATAAGTCTAAAGAATTAAACCTATCAATGGTTTTAGAACCGTGTTCGACTAGTAAATTATATAGTGAATATAAATTTACTTCATCTTCTGAATGAGCATCTTCTATTAATGCATAGCATAATGCAGTTAATACTGCCGTAGCTGACTTTTCCCAATACATGTCCTTACTAGATAAATTTTTAGTAAGCGATTTAGAAAAATTTTCTATCATATCCCCAGCCAAATCAATATTACCCTGTTTATAATACTTATATGGTAAATGTAGTGGGTTCCAACCATCGCTAGCAAAGGCATTTCTTAAGTTTATGACTTTAATATTGTATCCACGCCCATTTAGAAAATTAAAAGTATATGAATATAATTCGCCCTTAGTATCATTAATTACCATTGATTCGTTGGCATAGCCCAAGTTAAAAAGTAACGGCAAGATTTCACATTGTGTTTTACCAGAACCAGTCGAACCAATTATTAAAGTATGGTCAAAAGTATTTGAATAATAATATTTACCATCAATATATGTAACTGGAATACCGCCTGCTTTTAAGGTCTTTCCAATATTCCAAACTTTAAATTCTCGTTTTATTTCTTGCTTATTCATCCACCTAGCACTACCATATTCAAACGATCCGTCTTCTTCTGGTATCTTTCTTAAGCACTTAATTTTCAACTTAATTTCTCTATCATATTTAAAAATAAATAAAATTATTATAATTGACAACAAAATTGTGCCAAATAGAAGATTTAAATCTCTTAATTTAGAAAAAGAGTAGAACACATTTAAGTTCCACTCAAGATTAATGCCATTTTTTATTATATTTGTTAAATTATAACATACACTTGCCGAGAGTATAAATTCACAAACATATATTACAATATATTTAATTATTTTTTTATTTTAAATTCCTCCAATTTTTTTAATCATAACTGTATCTCGTAATCTGTCATATTTAAAACAATGGAAGTGATAAAATCTTTATTATTTTTTAAATCATTATTAAAGCAATATGCAATTTTTTCTAAAGGCTTCTCACTATCAGAAAAAGCACAAAACATCCCTGCTTCAGAATCGTATCTTAATTTATTAGACAATTCTGGAAATTTATTTTCTAGATAACTTCTAAATAAATTTTCAAAATCATATCCATTACCTGTAAACTTACATTTAAAAATACTTTTATCTATATCCTCTGCACTTAAGATTATGGAAAATAAACTATCAGAATCTTTATTAATCTTAAATGGCTCTAATTGTCTATTAAACCATTTAAGATATTTTTTCCAATTATTTTCATTGTATAAAACATCACTTAACAAAGTAATGCCATATTTGCTTTTTAATTCTTTGTTTATAGTATCAAAATTTTCATAATCTAAATTAGATAACTTTCTTAGTTCTTCATCATATATCCTATATTGACTAGATGGACTAATTACATTTAAGTAATCTTCTATTGCATCATATTTGAAACCTAAGTCTTCTCTAATTTCTTCATATTCTTGTAGTATACTCATTTAAAATCCTCCTTTTTAAAATTTTTATTTTTCCTCAATTTTTATAAACAAAAAGATTAGTTATATCTCAAACTAATCTAATTAATAAATTGTAATTTAGTAATTACCTCCAATAACCCAATGCTTCAAAATCAATACTGTCAAATTTTATAATTTTGTCCCA
>CAKOSN010000016.1 GCA_934102255.1 uncultured Bacilli bacterium
TAATGCGTATTTTTGACATTATATGTCCTCCCTTCGCCTATATCTAGTATAGACTTGCTCCGTAATGAATTACCTGAATTTGGCATTTTTGATTAATTTTTATCAATCAACCTCGCCTAGCGTATCAGCAACCTCACACATCCCCGCAGTCATACAATCAAAATAATACCATACATCATCCCTATAAATCAAGCATTTTCTTCATATTTTACATAAAATTTTTTTCAAAATTTTTTTCACGTATTTTCATTTAAAATTGCCTTTATCAAATAAAATTTTTATTTTCAAATATTGTCAATAGTATAACTTATAGCATCATTAGCCGTCATATTAAATCACATTAAATATGAAACCACTTCTAAAGTTTTAAGAAAAAAAGCCCCTACCAAACGATAGGAACTCTAATAAAAAACAAGTTATAAATTTAATATAATTTTTTATACTATTAAAATTCATTTTAACTTTATTCAATTATATTTTTTATTTTCTTTAACTTTCTTTAATCTTGTCATTTACTTTCATTTAATCTTTTTATATTCTTTAACTTTATTTAACTACTTTTTAATTTTCTTTAGTTTCATTATCATAAGTAAATAAAATATCAGTATCTTTCATTTCTGGAGGACACGCAATATCCATATACTTAAGAATAGTTGGAGCCACCATTGTTAAATCACCATTTTTTAACTTAACAGCCATATCTGTAACAATAAAAGGAACTGGATATAATGAGTGCGTAGTAATAACATTATCATTATCATCTAACATATAATCACAATTACCGTGGTCAGCCATTATAAATAAGGTATAATCATTTTCTTTAGCTTTAGCATAAATACTACCTAAACAATAATCAATTACTTCTAAAGCCTCAATAGTAGCATCTAAATTACCGGTATGTCCAACCATATCAGGGTTAGCAAAATTAACTAAAATAAAGTCATAATCCTTATCTAAACATTCTAAACATTTCTTAGTTACTTCTTTACAACTCATTTCTGGTTTTAAATCATAAGTAGCAACTTTTGGACTAGGTACTAAATAACGATCACATTTATCTAATTTATATTCCTTACCACCGTCAAAGAAATAAGTAACATGAGCATACTTTTCAGTTTCAGCAATACGAGCTTGTGATAAACCTAATTGAGCTAAATATACCCCTAAACTATTTTCAATATCTGGAGTATCTAAGAAATGGTATGATTTCTTAGCTTCTTCGATTGGATAAATCGTAAATACTTGTAAATTTTTATATTTAATTGTTTCATACTCTTTAAAGTTATTATCAGTTAGTACTTGTAAAATTTGTTTAGCACGGTCTGGACGATAATTCATCCATAAAACAACATCTCCATCATTTATTTTAGGAGTATCCTCCATGATAATTGGAGGTAAAAATTCATCGGTAACATTCTTTTGATAACAAAAATTAATTGATTCTTTTAAATTTTTAACTCTAGCACCGGTACCCATTGTAAGCATATCACTATATAATTTAGTTCTATCCCACTTTTTATCCCTATCCATGGCATAATATCTGCCACAAACACTTGCTACCTCATTATAGCCATACTCTTTTAGTTTAGCATTTGCCTCGTCAATATAGCTACCACTAGTCATCGTTCCTGTATCACGACCGTCTGTAATCGCATGAACATACACCTTTTTAATTCCCATTTGATGTAAATAATCAAGCATCCACATATTAAACTTGATATGTGAGTGAATTCCACCGTCCGATAACAAACCCAACATATGAATTGGTTTATCATTTTCTTTGGCATATTCAACCATTTTTAAGAAATTTTCATTTTTTAATATTTCTTTTTTATTAAACCAATCAGTTATCTCCATAAAATTTTGTTTAATCAAACGACCAGCACCAATCGTAGTATGACCTACTTCACTATTACCCATTTGACCCTTTTCTAAGCCAACAGCTCTTTCGCTAGCAAGTAACTGACTATGAGGATACTCATTCCATAACTTTTTAAAATTTGGCATCTTAGCTAGCTTTACAGCATTACCATGAACAGCATTGCGAAGACCAAATCCGTCTAAAATTATTGTTAATACTTTTTTCATTAAAATCACTCCTAATAAATATTGATACCAAAGCCTAAATTTTATACATTTTTGGACCAATCTCTTTTCTTATATTAGCAATCAAATATTATCACAAATGACCTATGATTTTCAAGGCTTATTATCATTTTTAAACATTTCTTTTTTTAGTGTTTATTATTTCATCCAACAGCCAACCATCTTAAAAAAGTTTCTCTTTTATCCTTCTAGATTATAATAATTAAAATAATTTTACTAAAAATACAAAAACTACCACCAAATACATTATTTAAAGTGATAGTTAATAATTATTAAATACTCCCATTACTTTTAGCTTCAATACTTAATTTATCAGCAATAGTAGCTAGGAATTCAGAATTAGTTGGCTTTGCCCTATCAAAATCAACAGAATGTCCAAATATTTCCTCCATTAAATCATAATCGCCTCTCGTCCAACTAACTTCAATAGCATGCCTAATAGCTCTTTCTACTCTTGAAGGCGTTGTATTATATTTATCAGCGATAAAAGGATATACTTCTTTAGTAATTCCTCCTAATACATTAGGATTATTATACATAAGTTCAATAGAATCTCTTATATATTGATATCCTTTAATGTGACTAGGCATACCAAGATCATGCAAGAGTCTAGAAATCTCTTTAGTCATTTCTTGCATTGGTTTTTTATCTTCTACCTCTTCTTTTTTCTTCAAAGTTCCAACATCAATAATTCTATCTTCTAGTAAGCCTAAATCCATGCCTTTATATAAAACAAATAAAATATTATACTCTCCCAGTAATTTCAATAAATCCAAATTAGTATTGTATGTATAAAGAATTACTCTTTTATTAATATTTTCTTTTTTTAAATATTTTAAAATGCCAACCCCATCTAATGATGGTAAAACTAAGGATAAAACGATACAATCTATATCATCTTGATACTGTTTTATCATCTCTAATCCTTCCAAACCATCACTGCATTTATATTTTATATTAACTTGTGTACTACTTTTAGAATTTAAAAATTCAGAAAAACCCTTAATACTAGATACTTCATCTATCATAAGTATATTTATCATATTTTCTCCCTTTTCGTACTACATAATTCTATTATAAATATAAACCTTTCAAAACACCACACTATATTTTGACAACATTTGTCGAATAATATCACATTTTACTATTTTTTAATAAATAAACTTTTTATAATACTTCTTCTTTATCACTAATTGCAGCAATAGCCGGTAACGTTTCATTTATAATATATTCCAACGTAGCACCACCACCAGTTGAAATATAAGTAAACTTATCTGTCATCTTAAACTTATCAATAGCGCCAATACAGTCGCCACCGCCAGCAATCGTTTTAGCCTGACTAGAAGTAACAACATTTAATAATTCTAAAGTTCCATTGCTAAATTTAGCTTCTTCATAAATACCAGCCGTTCCATTCATAAATATTGTTTTTGATTCATCTATTATTTTTTTATAAACTTTCAAGGTCTTTGGACCGATATCTCCAATTATTTCATCGTTACTAAGTTTATTAATATCTTTAGAAGCCACAAAATTATCATCATACTTTTTACCAACAATGGCATCAAATGGTAAAACTATTTTTTTATTGTATTCTTTTAATATCTCTTTTACTTTTGTTAATGTCTCATTATCATCACTAGCAAGCGACTCGCCAACATTAAGTCCTAAAGACTTTAAACAACTATTAGCAAGACCGCCAGTTAATAGCATATGATTACATTTAGGAAGTAATTTTTCAATAAATGGCAATTTATCTGTAATCTTAGCGCCACCCATAATAATGGTAAAAGGTGCCTCCGGATTTAGAACATACTTATTAAGCATTTCCATTTCTTTTTGGACACAAAAACCAAGACAGCTAGGAATAAACTTAGCAATACCACTAGTCGATGCATGCATACGATGACTACTAGCAAAAGCATCTAAAACAAACACGTCTCCTAAAGAAGCAAAATAAGCTGCCAGTTGAGGGTCATTATTACTTTCAAAGCCGTTAGGAACATCTTCAAATCGTGTATTTTCTACTAACAATATTTCTTTTGGTTGCAACTCTGTTGCTTTTATTTCTAAAAAACTACTCCTAGTTTCCGGTGAAAAAATAACATTACTACTTACTAGTTCATTTAAACGTTCGGCAACTATTCTTAAACTATACTTCTTTTTATCTTCCTCTGTTTTAACTTTGCCAAAATGTGAAAGTAAGATTATTTTACAATTTTTATCAATTAAATAATTAATTGTTTCTAAAGAAGCTTTTATCTTTGTATCGTCTAAAATATGACCGTCTTTAACAGGAACATTAAAATCACAACGAACAATTACTCTTTTATTTAAAACATCAGTTTCTTGTAACAAACACTTCATATTACGCTCTTCTTTCCTTTCTTTCTTCAACCGGTAAAATAGAAATTATATCTTCCAAAGCTACACCTTGTTTGCTATCTTCCCCACTTAACGTATTACTATCACTAAAATCTGATTCTGATAAAGTTAAAGCTCCACGTATTACTTGTGAATTATACTTTTTATTAATAGCATCATTTTCCATACCGGTAACAAGATTAGAATAAACCTTTTTAAAATTAGTTATAACATCATTACTTAAAGGATTATTATCATAATATATCATCATCATGATATCATCGGCATTATCACTACCACTAGGAAATATTTGAATAACCATTCCGTTAATTGCTCTAGCTAAATTAATAGAGCCAGTCATTACATCACTAACAGAAATCTCTTCAGAAACTTCGGGAAACTGTTTTAGCTTTTCTTTTAATTTCTTCAGCATTTCTAAGTGAGGCGATGATGCCTTATCTATCTCTTCATTCCATTCTTCATTAAGGACGAAATTATTTGCAATTACTATCATTCTTGTATTACTTCTATTACTATTCATAAATTTTATTCAGTTAAACCTTTCTAAGCGCTAATTTTTATTATTAATTACTTTTTTATTATATCAGATTTCTTATAAAAAAACTGTAAAAATACTGTAATTAACAAATAAAAAAAGTATAACAATAATCACTAACCTGTAATTAATTATTACACTTTTATTATCTTCAAATTATAAATGCCTTTTAAGTATCAATTAACGCTCTTACTTTTAAAAATTAAAATGATAATGCATCTTTATTTACAATTTTAATTTATAAAGCATTACAACCATTAATTATATTATAAAAAGAGCATTCCAACCATTAAAATATTATTTTTCTAAACTTAATAAGTATCTTAAAGTAGAAATCATTTGATGAGTATAGCCCATTTCATTATCATACCAAGCTACTACTTTAGCAAAACAAGTATCAGCGAAATTTATAACATCAGTTGAAAGTAAATCAACAATAGCGCCACATTTCTTACCAATGCAATCACTAGAAACTACTGGGTCATTAGTAACTTTCAAAGTTTCATTTTGATTTTCAATAAATAAGTTATTTAATTCTTCCTTAGTAACACTTTTCTTTAGTTCTAAAGTTAAATCAATCATTGAACCGTCAGATACAGGTACTCTAAAAGCTTTGCCAACTATCTTACCGTCCAAAGAAGGAATAACCTTTCCAATAGCACTGGCAGCTCCGGTTGATGCAGGTACAATATTGGCTGCACATGCTCTACCACGGCGAGCATAAATACCCTTACTATGGGTTATATCCAAAGTTGCTTGGTCGTTAGTATACGCATGAATTGTACTCATTGAACCACCAACAATGCCAATATTTTTTTCAATAACCGAAACTACAGGGGCCATGCAGTTAGTCGTACAAGAAGCGGCTGAAATAATTTGTTCAGAACCATCTAAAATATCATGGTTAACATTATAAACTATTGTTTTCATATCTCCTTTACCCGGAGCTGAAATAACTACTTTTTTAGCACCAGCTTCAATATGTTTATAAGCATCTTCATATTTTGTAAAATGACCACTACATTCTAAGACTGCATCTATTCCTAATTCCTTCCAAGGTAAATTAATTGGGTCTTTTTCACTATAAACCTTTATTTTTTTAGTACCAGCGATTACAAGGCAATCTCCTTCAAAACCAATTTCATTTTCATGAAAACTACGATGATTAGTATCATACTTTAAAAGATATGCTAATTCTTCTGCTGTTGCTAAATCATTAATTGCTATAACATTTAAATCCTTACTTGTAATCATCTCCCTAAACGCTAAGCGTCCAATTCTTCCAAATCCATTAATTGCTATTTTTTTCATTTTTATAACCTTTCCTATTTTAACTTTTATATTATCTATTCATAAACTTTATTTTGTATATAAATATTATTTTTTAATAAATATGCATAACTTTTATATTTTTTAATCTGCAAATAAATTATTCTAATTTTTTTTTAAAACATCTTGCCAAACCTATCAATTTCATATATCATACTATATACATAAAACATAATAAGTCTTAATAATTATTTTCCTTATTATATATACCCATATTTTTCTTATATAAACATTAATTAACTATTATATACATATCTTCTATAATCATTAACTAGCTTTCAAAACATGAGCCGCCAATAAACTCTCTTAAAACACAATCATCAGCTATATACTCACTAGAAATTGGATAATAATTTTTCAAGAAATTAATAAGACGACGTGCTTCTTCATAATATACAGAATCTGTTCCTACCGAGTAAAGAAGTGGTTCGGCAAAAACCTTTAACACTCCCAGTTCATAAACTAACGAAGTATTAATAATTACATCACTTGTATTAATATATGGGAAAATATATTTTTCTTCGCCACTGCGAACATCTTGCCATGAACAAATAGTTTTACTAACATCATTACCACGAGTACGATTATCCCTTATCATTCTTCTTATTAACCTTAAATCCGTAGTGCTGATATAATTATTACTATCCAAGTTAAGTGGCATAAAAGGACTTAAATATATCTTAAATTTAATATCATTATTTATATATGGAGTTAAATCATCATTTAAACAATGCAAACCTTCCATTAAAACAATATAATTGCTATCTATTCTTGTCTTACCATTAACATATTCACGAACTCCAGAAACAAAATTATAAGTTGGAAGTTCCACTTCTTCACCTTTTAATAAAGCATTAATATCATTATTTAAAGATTCAACATCAATAGAAGCTACACTTTCAAAATCATACTTTCCGTTTGGTAATTTTGGGGTATCAACTCTATTTTTAAAGTAATCATCTACACTAATAGTTAAAGTTTTAATGCCTCTTGCCTGTAAATCCAGTGATAACTTTTTACAAGTCGTTGTCTTACCACTACTAGAAGGACCAGCAATCATTACAAACTTACTGCCTCGTTCTAAAATTTTATTAGCAACTTCATGAATTTTGTTATCATAATTAATTTCACTTAACCTAATTAAATCTTTAATTTTACCACTGGCAACTATCTTATTAACTTGATAAACAAAAGGAATATCACATTTATTTAACCAATCTTTTTCATTTTTAAAACACTCAATAACTTTTTCATAATGAACATATGATGGTACTTCATTTTGACTTCTTGGTGTTGGGAATAACAATACAACTTCATTTTCATTTAAAGCTACTAAATCAAAGCGATTTAAACAACCAGTACTATAAGGCATTTCGATATAAAAATAATCATAATAATTTTCTAACTTATAAATAGTCACTAACTCATCATCTATATTTAAAACATTGTAGCAGTTAGGAACCAGTTGCTCTTTTTTATAGAATTCAACCATTTCTTTACTAAGAACGTTCATTTTTAAAATTTTTAAATCACTACTAATTATCTTAGCCATTCTTTCTTTAATTTTAATGATTTCTTTATTAGTAACAGTTAAATTACTAATAGTAATATGCATACCACGCATAATAGAATGGTCAAAACTAATTTTTACATCTTTACCATATACATCATAAACAGCGGCTAAAAAAACAAACTTCAAACCAGCTTGATACATTTTATAGCCAGCCAAATCATTACTATCAATAAAATTTATAACACAATCCCTTTTTAATTTAGTATCTAAACTAACCACAGAGTTACTTATTTTAGCGCCAACTACTCTTTTTCTTACATCTAAGGGTAAGGTCTTAACAATATCAATTATTTTTGTATTCTTATCTACAACAATTTTTTCATCATTATTATAGGTAACATTAATTTTATTATCCATACACAATCCTTCTATTCTCATTTCGATTATATCAAAAAAATTTTTAAAAGTCTTTTAAATTCTATTATTTTTTATGGAACTTTAGAACTAGCAACAATTTTCCCACACTTTTAATCTAACTTAAAGTATCTTTTAAATCAATTAGAAAGAAATATAAAAAAAGAACTTTCATACTAAACTTTCTAGTATCAAAATTCTTTATATTTTATCACATCTTTATATATCAACATTTGATATACTAAATACTAAAAGTAATTTAATTTACGGCTTTATTATTCATAATTTCAAACCATTTAATCATTTTGCAACATTTAAAGTAAACATTCATTAGATACAAGTAAAAATTATTATAAACTATCACTAAAGAACTCGTCTTCTAAATCACTATTTCCCCCAAAGAAATCGAATATCTTACCAACTTTTGTCTTTGTAAAATTATCTAATTCTTGTTGCATTTTATCCTTTTCTTCTTGTGACATTTCGTTGTAATCTATTGCCTTTTGAGTATCTAAAGAACTCATTGTAATATTATTAGAATAATTATAATCAACTGATAAATTAAAGTCTAAATTATAAATAAAAGTATCCAAACTAAGGTTAATGTTTAAAAGCCCAGTCAAATCTTTATCCTTGCTAATATTCTTCTTATTAGTTGTATTAATATTTAAAGTCATTCCTAAAAAGCTAACTTTACCTTCGATAGTTTCAGTATCGTCTTTATTATCATAGTAAAAAGTTCCTAATAAAATTTCTTTACGATAAACAGATATAGCCAATTTTTTATCTGAACCTTCTACACCCTCAACTCTTATTTTAGACTTTGGTAAACTAAAATTAAATTTTTTAGATTCAGCAATATAGCTAAGACTTACTGGTGTACTGCTATTACCTATTTCAATACCAGCAAATTTATTTAAAACTCCCGAAGTATAAATATTTATCTCTATAGGGTCAGTTATATTTTCTAAACTTTCTTTTATTTCACTTTCTACTTCACTAAAGGAACTATACCCTTTAACCATGTATAAAGCGCTATATAAATAATATTTAGCAGAGTCATTTAAATTATTATAAATATAATTTATTGTATCTTTATCCAACTTATAGGTATATTTATTATACTTAGCAAAATCATCTTTAACTGTCCCTTTATTACGATAAACATTATCACTATTAACACTATTTAAGACCGCTTCTTTAAATCCTTCAATGGCCTTTTCTAAAGAAACGTCTTCATCAAGTCCTATGTCATTTAAATTTACTGAAGAATTATCCCATTTAAGAAAAGTACAAATAAAATCATCAGAATTACTGCAGTCATAATTATTAATATTATAAGTATTATCAAATAAATTATCACTAGCTATATAAGTACCGTCATTATTATATAAAACACTACCGCTTAAAATTTTCTTATTATCTTCATTTAAATTTCCAGTAAGCTGCAACTTATTATTAGTAAAATCAACAAAACCACGCACATTTAAGGTATCATCCGATAAAACATCTTCCACAAGATTGCCACCTAGTTTTATTGAAGTGCCAAACTGCATATCATGGTCACCAACATTTTTGAACTTTTCAGCAATAGCAAACGTCCTAATAACACTTTGCTTTATAACATACTTAGGATTATTTACTATAGAATAAAACATCACACTTAAAATGCCAATTATAATTAATAAAAAACCACCCACAATTAACCACTTACTAGGTTTAAACTTTCTTTTAGTTTTTAAGTTCTTCTCATTCATATTATTACCTCTATTATCATAATCTTACCATTAATTATATCTTTAAAGCAATAATTTAATTAAACAAAAATAACAATTACTTATTATCTAAATAAATAAAACCTAAAAAGATTTATTATCTTAGAAATTATCTGCTAAAAATTATCAGGCCAAAATAACCATCCTAAAAAATTTACACCGCTTATAAATTTTAAATTTATGTACTTTACTAATAATTAAAAAATGTGATAGCTAATTTTTATATTCTAAACTACCACATTTACAATAGCTAAAATTATATCCTCATATTTACAATTATAACTTATAAAAGAATATAAAGCAAACTTATAGATACTGACTCATAACCGATTTTTCATATTTTACTATTTAATATTTTCTTTTTCCTTATGACGATTTACTAGCTCTTTAATTTTTCGAAAATAATGATTTATTCCAGACTTACTTATAGACTTACCACTTTCAGTTGAAACTATCTCAGCTAACTCTTGATAAGAAGTTTCTGGATACTTAATTCGATACTCAATTACTTCTTGAATTCTTTCATCTAGCAAACCAATTAAATCATGTTTTTTTAAATATTCTATATCTTCTAATTGTTTAAGACCAGTAATTGTTGTTTTCTCCTGATTAGCTATCTCACAATTATTTAAACGATTTACCATATTTTTATGGTCACGATAAATTCTTATATCCTCAAAAAAGAACATGCTGTTTATAGCGCCAAACATTTTTAAAGTATCACTAATCATCTCAGCTTGTTTAACATAAATCATATATCTAGTTTTTCTTTTTAAAATTTTTGAAACAACATTAAACTGTTTTAATAAATGAACGATTAAATTGGCTTCTTCATAAGTTAATACACTCATCTCCATGTGATATCCACTCGTCTGGGGATTGCTAACACTCCCAGTTGCTAAAAATAAGCCACGTAAAAAAGCAATTTTTTCTTCATCAGTTCCTAATAAATAAGCATCAGGTAATATTTTCGTATCATCTTTACAAATATTTAATTTATCTAAAATAGAATTAATATCACTATTATAAGTTAAAATATATATTTGCTTAACTCGAAAACGATTTTGAATTCTAACTGTCATTTTAGGACGAACTTGAAAACACATTTTCATTAAAGAATAAATTCTTCTTGCTACCGAAGCATTTTCTATTGTCAAAATTATTTCATTATCTTTAATATCACCGTCAAAACGGATAAAAGCAGATAATTCGGCAATAGCTTCAATAACATCAATATCTAAATGAGCAATTTCATCTTTTATTTTCGTTGTATATGTCATAATTTCACGTCTAATCAACCTTATAGAAATATTACTTTCTTATTGATTGATTCCTTTCTATTTAATTTTTTTCTTTTCTTCTTTTTAATATTTTATATTTTTTTAAAATTACTAAACTTTTTAATTATAAACATTATTATATCCAAACTTTTTGTTTTTTTAAACTAAACTTAAGATTTAACAGTCAAAAATACATCTTTTTCTTTAAATAGTCTTTTGAATATAAAAAACTAATATGATATTCTACCAATCGATGTGAGCAATTACAAGTTATATTCATAAAATTACCCCATTTATAACTAATATCAACTAATAAACCAAAGTAATATAACTTCTATATTTTTCTAATTCTAATACCTTACTTCGGCTCACATCAAAAAAACTATATTCGAATCTCGCGCGCACGATTTTCTTATATAGTTTTTTTATTTTATCTAGAATACCACCAAACTCCAGTTTTTGGATATCCAGGTGGCTCGATCGAATTAGCAATAAATTTCGACCAACTAGTATAATCTTTTAAATAATATCCTTTTGAAATACCAAAATGTAAGTGAGTACCAGTTGTACAACTATCATATCCACCGTTAGATTTAGCAGTTGAACCACCACCAATTAAACCGATAACCGTATTAGTAGTAACTTTATCACCAACATTAACTTTAATTGACAAAAGGTGAGCATACTGCATAGTATAAGCTTTTCCTAAAACATTAACATGAACATAAACCATATTACCACCACAACGAGACCTACGAGTTATAGCAGCAACCGTACCAGCAGCAGCAGCATAAGCAGGTGTTCCTTCGGCATTACCACCAATATCATGGGCATTATGAAATGTACCAGTATTTAAAACTTGATTTCTATAACCCCAACGTGAATTGATTTTACCTTTAGCAACCGGTTTTAACCACCCAGAAGAAGCTTGAACTGTTGTACATGAAGTTAATAATTGAGTTTCACTATTACATATAGTTTTATAATAATCAATCAAAGCTTGTTGATTTTTTATCTGTGAATCAATATCTTCATTTATATCATTTATTTCATCTAATTGATTATTAAGTTTTGAAATAGCCTTAGAAGTATTAGCAATCTTATCATCTAACTCTGTATTCTTATTAGCTAAATCAATCTTTAATTGCTCATTTTCTTTAATTAATTTATCTAAATCATCTATTTTATTTTTATAATAACTAGATAATTGTGATACGGCCTCAACACGCATTATTAAATCTGTTGGACTTGAAGCCCCAGTAATATATTCCAAATATTCATTTTGATTATTACTTAATTGATAATATTTAAGAACAACATCAACATCTTCTTTAGCTTTAGCTATGTCTTCGTTACTCTTTTTTATTTTCTCTTCGGCATCAACAACATCATTTGCAATTTGTTGTTGTTCAGCTCTTGCATCTTCAACAGCTTGTTTATTTTGATTTATTTGATTTTGAGTTTGTTTCTTTTCACTTTGTTTATCAGCTTTTTGTTGTTTTAAAGCCTCTAACTCTTTTCTTAACCCTGCAATAGTTGTTGCCTTACTATTGTTAGTAGCGGCCATAACACTGAAAGGCTCAACAAAATATGGGATAAGCATTAAAAAGCTTAAAAGAATTCTTATCGTATAATTTACAAATTTTTTCATTATATTTTCAAATACTTTCTAACCGCTCTACTACTACCAAACATACCTACTAAACCACCTATAACTACTAAGATAATTGAAACAAACCAAATTATATTCATCGGTTTTATTAACTCAACAATATGTGAAAATAAATAGCCGTCAAAATGATCATAAAGTAAAATGTAGCCATAAACCGTAATAATAATTGGAATAATAGAACCAATAATGCCTAAAATTAAACCTTCAATTATAAATGGTTGTCTAATTGCAAAGTTACTAGTACCAACCAATCTTTTAATTTCAATTTCACTTCTTCGCGAAAATATAGTTAATTTAATAGTGTTGCTTATTAAGAAGGCTGTAACTAATATTAAGGCACACACAATAATAATCATGGCTTTTTCAACTACATCAAATATAAAAACTAACTTATCAACACTCTCTTCACCATATTTAGCTGATTTTACACCGTCCATAGCTCTAATAGCACTGGCTACATAAGACAAACTTTTTATATCAGTTACCTTAACGGTAATAGAATCTAACAAAGGGTTCGTATCTAAATAGCTCAAAGTCGTTCCTAACTCTTCACTAGAATCAATCATCTCTTGTTTCCAATCGTCTTTAGATTTATAAATGAGCGATTCGTAATTTTTTAATTTTTTTATTTCTTCTTCGATTGTTTTAGTCTGTTCTTCCGTAACATCTTCTTTTAAATAAACAACTATCGTCAAAGTTTCTTCTAACCTTTTTGTAAAATGGTCAACATTAGCGCTTATCACTATGGCAATCGCCACCAAAATAAGAGTTATAGTTATACAAGTAACAGAGGCGATTGAAAGACTAAAATTTCGAAAAACACTTCTTATTCCATCGCGGAAGTTTCTGCCTAAAATTCTTAAATACCTCATACGCTGTACTCTCCTTTCTCGACGTCACTAACCTTAACACCGTCTTCAATAGTAACAACTCTCTTTTTCATTCTATCAACAATATCCTTATCATGAGTTGCCATTACTACCGTTGTTCCTAATTCTTTATTAATTTTATATATAGTTTTCATTATTTCTTTAGAAGTTTCTGGGTCTAAGTTACCAGTCGGTTCATCACAAATTAAAACTTTTGGTTCATTAACAATAGCTCTAGCTATACAAACACGTTGCATCTCACCACCAGATAATTCTTTGGGCATACTTTTTACTTTTTCTTTTAAACCAACTAATTCTAAGGCCGTCATGACTTTAGGTTTAATTTCACTAGCTTTAAAGCCTTGTGTTTCTAAGGGAAATGCCACGTTTTCATAGACAGTTAATTTAGGCAACAATTTAAAATCTTGGAAAACCACTCCTAATTTTCGACGTAATTTATAAACTTTACCATTTCTTAATTTGCTAACATTAATTCCACCGACATAAACTTCTCCTGAAGTTGGTCTTTCTTCACGATAAAGCATTTTAATCAAAGTCGATTTTCCAGACGCTGTTGGTCCAATAATAAAAACAAATTCACCTTTTTTTATGCTCAAATTAACATTTGCTAGAGCTGTAACACCATTTTTGTATACTTTTGAGCAATCTTTTACTTCAATAAATTTCACTTCAACCACCTTACCATAATCAATATATCATAGTTTTGTGAAAAATAAAAGAATAATGCCTAATTGCCATTACTCTCCTTAACTAAATACTCTGTATATTCATTTACTATTAAATTAATTACTGGTAATAATCTTTTTACCTGACGATAAGGTGTATCATCGTAACTAGCACTTGCACTTGCAAGAACAATCATAGGATGATATCCAAATAAAATTCCTGATGATATAGTTACATCTTTAGTAAATCCTTCTTTTGTTGCACTATTTATATTAGGAATTGTATTTTTAAAATAATTAAAAACATTATTAGAAAGTAAGTTTAAATACTCTTCTCCCCAAGAACTTTCTTTAGCAAAATGATAAATTTCTTGCCAAATAATAGCCATACTTCTTAAATCTGTAAGTCCCCAAGGGTTATAAGTGGTTAAATGTAATCTTTTTATTCCTAGTTCATCTAACATCTCATTATATCCGATTACTCCAAAGCGCGCATGTAACATTTTATAAGCTACATTATCACTGTTAACAATAGTATACTTAATTAAATCTCTAACCGTATATAAAGTACCAACCGGACTTTCTTTAACCAATCCTGTTCCATTATTATAATAAGTATAAGTATACATTAGCTGTTCATCTAAATCAACTTGCCCCAAACTAACTTGTTTGTAAAGATATAAACAATAAGCTGCTTTAATTATACTAGCAGTTTGATAAATATTATCAACATTATAACCAATAGAAGCCCCCGTTTTTAAATCAATAATATAAACTGAAGAATAAGCTTTATAAGAATTAATAGTTTGATAAAGTAAATCAGTAATACCACTACTTAATTTATAATCAGTATTTAAAGTGATTATTTGATTTTTTACATAGGAAAATGAATTAATATCCCATTTAGGAACTTCATCCGTTTCAATCTCATCTGGTTTAAAATCACTTTTATAAACATAATCTATGGGTTCTTGATTATTACTTAATAATTTTTTATTTTCACTAAAATAATCATTTTGCATTAAAGTATCATTTTTAACTTCTGGAACTTTAGAAGTCAAATACCAACTAACACCAACAAAAGCAAGAAAGCAAATTATTCCACAAAACACCACTGAAACAATTAAATAATTAACAATTTTTTTCATATCTATATAAATCCTCAACTAAAATATCAATTTTTTCTTATCTTTCTTACCGCCTGTTACTTCATAACAATCACTAACTACAATAAAAGCATTTGAATCTATTTCTAAAATTTTTTCACGAAAAGCATTATATGCCCTTGTAGGAACTACTACTTGTAACATTTTACCTTTTTCAAACATAAAACCGCCAGTTGTATCTAAAATCGTTACACCGGTATGCATATTATTAATAACATAATCCTGAATTTTTCGATATTTCTTACTCGATATTAAAAACATTTTACTAGTAGATATACCAATAATAATCTTATCTACTATTTTAGTCGAAATTATTAATAAAATTAACGAATAAATTGCACTTGGTATTCCAAACACTAAAATTCCTAATAAAACGATTACAGTATTCATGAGTAATTGTGAATTTCCCTCAGTTAAGTGTTGATATTTATGAATAATTTTCATAATAATATCGCTACCTCCTACTGTAAAACCACTTTTATAAACAAGACCATTACCAATTCCTAATAATGTTCCTGCTATAATAATTAATATTACTATATTAGAAAAAGTTAAGGAAGGCGCAACTAAATCACATAAAGGCTTAACAAAGTCAATTAATAATGGATAAAGTATAGCGCCAATAACACTATTATAAGTCGTATCTTTATCCAAAGTAAAATAAGATAGGATAATTAAAAATATACTACTTATAAAAATAAAATAAGAAGGTTTTATCCCACATAAAAAGTTAAGCATTGTAGCAATACCCGTCATACCCCCAATATTAAATTCATTAGGTAACACAAATAAATTATAATTGACTGCTAGTATTAATATTCCAATTAAAAAAACTAATAAACTTTTTAGTCTTTCTTTGTCAGTCAAATGCCCCATTACTCTTTTCATCGTTATCCTACTCCTATTATAATAATACTATATTTTTACGAATTTGCATATAGTTAATGAGGTGAATTTATAAATGAATGGAACATATTATCAAAATCCAACATTTCCAACTAATCAAAATAATTATGATGTTAACATGAATCCTATCCCTAATAATCAAGGATATTCTAAAGGTCAAATCCCTTCTGGTAATCAATTAACACCTAGTAATAACAACTATAATCAAGACTACACCGCAGGAACATCACTTCCAATGGAACAAAGCTACATCGAAAATATTTTAAGATTAAACAAAGGCAAAATGGTTAAAGCTTATGTAAGTTTCCCTGACTCTACAGAATGGCGTAATAAAATATTTGCTGGACGTATCGAAGAAGCTGGTCGCGACCATTTAATTATTAGTAATCCTTCTACCGGCGAATGGGATTTAATTTTAATGATTTACTTAAATTATGTAACCTTCGATGAAAAGATTAACTATAGCCATAGCTATTCAGAAAAGAACTTCTAAAAAAAGAAGTTCTTTACTATTTCTAAACTCATCTTCAAAGTTCCAGAATAAAAATGTCCTGGATATATCTTAGTTGTTAAGGGATAATTACTTATTTTTTCTAATGATTTTTGCATATCTTCTTGACTACCAGTAGGTAAATCCATTCGACCAATAGAATTATAAAAAAGAAAATCGCCAGTAAACATTACTTTTTCTTCTGGAAAATAAAAAGTTTTTGAATCATTTGTATGTCCCGGTGTTGCAATAACTTCATATTTAAAAGTTTCTTTTCTAAATTCATTAGCTTTTATATTATATTTATCTTCTAAATCCTTTAAAGCCCCAATATGGTCAAAATGACGATGAGTAACCAATATTTCTTCTAATGACCCTTTAATTTCAGCATCTATTTTTTCAAATTCATCACCAGGGTCAATTACTAAATACTTTCCGTCTTTTTCTAAAATATAGCAATTTTCTTCTAATTCTCCTACAACAATTCGTTTTATATTCATCGATATCACCAACATTACAATAACATATAATTTATTTACTATCAATTAATTTGTGTGTTATACTATTCGTATAGAATATGAGGTGTAGTTATGACTTTTATTTACGCTATCTTAATCCTTTTAATAATAGCAGGTGTTGGAGCAATCACATATATTGTCTATTATAATGCCCTACAAGATTGTAAAATTAAAATTGATGAATCTGAAAGTATGATTGATGAAGCACTACGTTCCAAATATGACATTCTTCTTAAATTAGAATCATTAATTAAAACTAATATTAAAGAAACTAAAATTAATTTTAAAGATTTAAATGATTTAAAAAAAGAAAGTATTTCTAACTTTCAACTAGAAAGAAAGTTAGTAGATACTGTTCTTCTTATTAATAAAATTCAAGATGACTTTCCAGAGTTAGAGGAAATAAAAGACTATCGTGAACTATTAAATGATATTAGAGTTATGGATGAAAGAATAAACGCTGCTAAAAAATATTATAACAAATACACTTCTAAATCAAATGAATTAGTTCGTAAGTTTCCTTCTAATTTAATTGCTAAGTTTCACAACATCACCATTCGTAATTTCTTTGATAATAAAGATATGAACGATGATATTATAAACGATTTCAAATTATAATCGCCAATCAATAGGTTGGAGATTATTTTTTTTCAAAAATTCATTAGTTCTGGAAAAAGGTCGACTACCAAAGAATCCACTCCGACAAGAAAAAGGCGATGGATGAGGACTGCTAATTATCAAATGGATTGGATTAGTAATATATTGGGCCTTTGATTTAGCAAAATTTCCCCACAAAATAAATACTACTGGTGTCGTTTTGGCATTAACTTTCTTGATTATATAATCTGTTAATGGTTCCCAGCCTAAATTTTTATGAGAAGCTGGACAATCTTTTTTTACTGTTAAAACACTATTTAAAAGCAATACGCCTTCTTTGGCCCATTTTGTCAAATCACCGTCGCCATGTGGCGTAATCCCTAAATCATCATATAGTTCTTGATAAATATTTTTTAATGAAGGTGGTATCTTTATATCTTTGTGAACTGAAAAAGATAATCCCATTGCCTCACCAACACCGTGATAAGGGTCTTGACCTACTATTACAACTTTAACGTCTTTATATGGCGTCAATTTTAAGGCGTTAAATATATCCTCTTTTGGTGGAAATATTGTTTCTTTATTATATAAATTTAAAACACCTTGATAAAACTTATTAAAATTAGGACTATTCCAAATAACTTTTAATTCATTATCCCAATCATTTCCTATCATAACTTCACTTCTCTCTACATAACATATTTTATCAAATAAAAAGACCACTGTCTTTAATTTCAGTAATCTTTTTCCAATTTTTTATTTAATTATTACTTATGGTATGTTTCATTATTATTTATTTTAAAAGCTCGATATATTTGTTCTAATAAAACACCTCTAAACAAACCATGTGGCATTGTCATCTTTGAAAAGGATAAACGCATATTAGCAGCATTTTTTATATTATCCAATATACCGTCAGAGCCACCGATTATAAAAGTTATACAACTATAATGATTAAAAGTATCACTTATAAAATTAGCAAATTCTAGTGAATTCATTTGTTTTCCCTCGATTGCTAAAGCAACAACATACTCATTTTTGCCAATATTTTTTATAATTTCTTTACTTTCATCTTCAATATTGCTATCCTTAACTTCAATAATATTAAATTTATGATATTTATTGATTCTCTTACTATAATCCAAAATCAATTCTGTCAAATATTTTTCTTTAATTTTTCCTACACAAATCAACTTTATCATAATTCTATTATCTCCGATTTTTCATTTTGTTTAGCACAACTAATATTATCAAAATCTACTCCATATTCTAAAAATATATTTTTAATTGTATCCATAGCTTTTTCTTCTGTATTATTCTCATGTGATAAGTGGAGTAAAATTATTTTTCTTGTATTTTCTCCGATTAGCTTAGCTAAATAAATACTAGCATCTTTATTAGACAAGTGGCCATAAGGGCCAACAACTCTATCTTTTAACCAAGGGGGATACTTACCATTAAGAAGCATTTCTACATCGTGATTGCTTTCAAATAAATAAACTGTTTTGTTTCTTAATTTTGAAAAATATTTTTGATTTAAATAACCGGTATCAGTTAAATAAACAACACTATTATTATCTTCATAAAGGATATAACCTTTAGAATCTTTAGTATCATGACTTGTTTTTATTACTTCGATTCTGATATTATCTAAATAAATATCATCATCAAAAAGTACTAAATGTTCATATTTTTTAATTGAATTATCACTTTCCAACTCACCTATCATTCCCATTGTCATATAAACATTAGCCTGATACTTTTTTATATAGTTTACTAAAGCGCCAATATGGTCACTATGGATATGCGATATAATTATTGTATCTATATCGTTTAAAGAAACGCTTAACTCTTCTAAGCGTTCCTTTATATATCTAACATTAGTTCCCATATCGAATAATATTTTATGCGTTTTTGTTTCTACATAAGTTGAGTTTCCTTTAGAGCCACTAGCTAAAACACAAATACGCATTATTTATACAATGTGATAGGATTTATTGCTTTGCTTCCTTTTTGGTATGGTAAACCAGTCCAGAAACCTAAGTGTAAGTGAGTACCGGTAACTAAACCAGTTTTACCCATTGAACCTACTCTTTGAGCACGACTTACTTGGTCGCCTTTTTTAACAGAAACAGCAGACATATGTCCATAAATTGAACAATAACCATTTGGATGTTGAATAACAACATTTAAACCGATGCTTGAACCACCGTATCCACCATATCCAGCCCAAACAACTGTACCAGCCGCAATCGCATAAATTGGTGAACCATATCCAGTACCAGAAATATCTAAACCGTCATGACTAGTACGGTTAAATAAGTAACGAGTACCAAAGCCAGATGTAATAATATAAGGTTTTAATGTTGGCCATGCATATTCTGTACCGTCATCAACATAACTGCCCCAATTACTACTTGTTGTAGATTTCTTACCCTTAACAATAACTTCATTAACAGTTTCTCTTACCATATAAGTATTGTCTTTATCAATTACAACCTGTTGACTAGCATCACCGTTTATAACTTGAGTACGTGATGCAACACGTCTAATACCGTTAACGCCTTTAGTTTGTACTAAACGATAACTAGTATCTTTTGAGTAATCATATTTAGTTTCGGTTGAATATTTTTCTTCAACATCTTTTACTACATATTTATCATAAACTAATTGTAACATTGGATTAATTAAGGAAATAACAACTTTATCCCCAACTGCAAGTAAGTCATTTTCACTTTTATATTGTGGATTAGCAACTAAGAATTCAGATACATTTAATTCATTAGCTTCCGCTATACTGGCGATTGTATCACCAACTTTAACTGTATATTCCGATTCCTTGCTATCAGTTCCAAATAACAAATACTTACTTAAACTATCAACATCAGTAAATATCTTTTCATCAGTACTTATATAAGATTCCTTAATTGAAATATTTTCTTGAAAATAAATATTTTCAATTCTTTCTCCTACATCTACAATTTCTTTTTGTTCATTATTTATATAAGCCAAATATTCATCTTCAGGAATAAATGACAAAATAACTTTCTTAATGGCATCTTCAAATACTTTTTCATCTAAAACATTTATTTTAAATAATACCTTTGAGTCCCCATTATCATCTTTATCACTTACCGTAATTGTATAACCTTTTACAGTAAAGTTCTTTGATTCTTTTATCTTATCATATATTTCATTTACGCTAGTAACATTTGAATTGTATGTATTTAGTTTAGTTATTGAAAAACCTTTTGGTGGATAAACTTGGTCTACATTATATTCATCTTTAATGCTTGATTGTTCTTCATTAATAAGTGAATAAAGTTCATCTTGACTATCAATCATTCCTATTTTTTCGCCATTTAAGTATACTTGATAAACCCCTTCTACTTCATCAGCATAACTTGTTTTATAAGAAGTAGCAATAAACATTGCAACTCCAAATATCATTGTCGTTAATATGCATAGAATTTGTGTCTTTTTACTCATTAATATTCTCCTTCTTTTTCCAAAACCATATAGTTTTTGAAATTCATCATTGTCGGTTCAAATAAGACTGTAAATTTTCCTGTGCCACCTTTTCTGTGTTTTGCAATTATTATATCGGTTTCGACATTTTCTGACTTGCCTAGTTCTGTTTTGGCTTTATAATAATCTTTACGATTTATAAACATAACTATATCGGCATCCTGTTCAATAGAACCAGATTCTCTTAAATCGGCAAGCATTGGTTCATTATTTTCTCTTTTTTCGGCATTACGTGAAAGCTGTGCCAAAGCAATTACTGGTACTTTTAACTCCATTGCCATAGTCTTTATAGCTCTTGATATGTCTGAAACTTCTTGTTGTCTAGATTCTGGTCTTCTACCACCCATTGTAAGTAACTGCAAGTAATCGATAATTATTAAGCCAAGACCTTCTTTTTTAGTAGCAAGTCTTCGACATTTAGCTCGAATATCATTTACAGTAATACCAGAATTATCTTCAATATAAATATTAGTATCAGCAAGTTGACTTACGGCTTCATTATATTTTTTCCAATCATTTTGCCCTAACTGGCCATTTGTTAACTTCTTACCTTCGATACCACCAATAGCGCTAATCATACGATTAACTAATTGTTCAGCTGACATTTCTAAGTTGAATACAGCTATCGCTTTCTTAGTACTTTGAGCAGCATGTGTTGCAATATTTAAAGCAAAAGCCGTTTTTCCCATACCGGGACGAGCCGCAATTACTATCATTTCACCTTCATGTAAACCACTGGTAGCTTTATCTAAATCATAAAAGCCGGTCTCTAAACCCGAAATAACACTGTGATTTTGAGACAAATACTCTAACTGCTCTTGAGCTCTAGCTAGTACTTCATTAATTGGAGCAAACTCCGTAGTTTGACGAGACCTAATAACATCTAAAATATTTTTTTCAGCCGTATCAAGTAATCCGGTTACATCATCAGAATCATTATAAGCATCAGTAACAATGTCAGTTGCGGTTGTTATAAGATTACGAACAATCATTTTTTCTTTAATAATATTAATATAGTAATCTAAGTTAGCAGCACTAACAACTGAATCCATAACCTCAGCTAAGTATGGCATACCACCGATTGCTCCCATACTTTTTGTTTTATCTAATTCATCAGCTATTGTTGTTTGGTCAATAGGAACACCAGCATCATGTAAATTTTTTATAGCAAGAAAAATTTTTTTGTTAGCATCACTATAGAACATGTCCTCAGTAACTTCTTCTAAAACTTTACTAACAACCCTATCGTCAAGAAAGCAAACACCCAAAACTGACATCTCAGCATCTAAATTTTGTGGCATTTTTCTTGCCATAATATCACCCCTACTTCACTAAATTTACTCGAATATTGAAGCGAACCTTTTTGTGTAATTCCACCGTTACATTATGAACTCCTAATGTATCTAAAGGCGCATCAATTTGAATTTGCTTTTTATCAACTTTATACCCTATTTTGTTTAAGCTTTCTGCAATTTGTTTAGAAGAAACATTGCCAAAAACTTTATCCATGGCGCCAGTCTTTACTTTAAATGTAATATTTTCTCTAATGATTTTATCACGCATTGCTTGCATTTCTTTAACAAGCTCTTCTTCTTGTTGTTTACGTTTATCAAGTTCATTTGATAATATTTTTGTACTTGTCTTAGTTGCAGCAACCGCTAATCCATTCTTTATTAAGTAGTTCATTGCATAACCGTCGCTGACTTCAATAATATCATCTTTTTTTCCTTGTTTTTTAACATCTTTTAGTAATATAACTTTCATGTTTTTTCTCCTTTTTAATTCCTACCTATTGTATCAAATATATACTTATCAGTCAAAAAAATTTATCCTTTTCCTGTGGATAAATCATACTTTTTAACTTTCTTTTTTCATAAATTTACTATCTAAAAACTTGCGTTTACTTAAGGTTATTTTATATATATCTAATTGGTTTTAAAATACTATTTTTGCTTATATTAATTTTAATCTTAACTTTATATAACTATATTTTAAGTAAAAGAAAAAAGACTAAAATTAGTCTTTAACATATGGAATTAATGCCATAAATCTAGCATATTTAATTTGTTGTGCAATATGTCTTTGATGTTTAGCACAAGCACCACTTTGTCTTCTGTTAACAATCTTACCTTTTTCAGTAACGTACTTTAAAATAATAGGTACATCTTTGTAATCGATAGATTTTCCAGCGCACATTTGACAAATTTTCTTTTTCTTACGATAAAATTCTGCCATTTTATATTCTCCCTTCTTAGAAAGGTAGGTCATCATCACTTAGTGAAACTTCATTGCCCATGGCAGCATAAGGGTCCATGTCCAAATCTGAAGTAACAATATCATTGTTGACCATACCATTATTATTTGGTACTGCATTACTTGCAGCATAAGATGAAGTATTTGAACTACTCTCTGGAATTTGACCACCAGCTCTTGAGCTTAAGAATGTTACGTTATCAGCAATAACTTCTGTAACATATCTTTTTGTGCCGTCTTGAGCATCATAATTTCTTGTTTGAATACGTCCTTCAACAGCTACTTGTGAACCTTTAGTGCAATATTTAGCAATATTTTCAGCTTGTTTTCTCCAAGCAACACAGTTGATAAAATCAGCTTCTCTTTCACCATTTTGATTAGTAAAGTTTCTATTAACCGCAATCGTAAATGAGGTAGTTGCATTACCAGTTGAAATTGTACGTAATTCAGGATCTCTAGTCAATCTTCCAATTAAAATTACTTTATTCATTTTTTACTCCTCATCTAATTTGATAATTAAATGTCTAATAACATCTTCATCGATAGACATTTTACGATTAACTTCTTTGATAGCATCTTTACTAGCAGTCATAGTCATTACATAATAATAACCACTAATTTCCTTTTTAATAGGATATGCTAACTTTTTTTGTCCCATTTCTTTAAAGCTTTCTACTTTAACCTTAAGACTTTCAGCTAATTTTTTAACATTTTCAGCAGCAGCCTTAACATTACTTTCTTCCATAGTTGCTTTAACAATGAACATCATTTCGTATTTATTCATTTTCTACACCTCCTCTTGGTCTTCAGGCTTACACTTAATGTGAAGCAAGGAGCAATCACTACTCGTTTTGTATTATAACAAACCAACATATATAATTCAAGAATTTTTTGCTTTATTTTTTGGCAATTTTTTCTCCATTACAACCTTACTTTTATTTTTTATCTTCTTTATTATTATCGTTTAAAATTTAGTTTAAACTAGTTTTGATAATTTACTAGGAAATATTTTTTATGAACCATTTAAACACAATTTTTCCAAAAGAAAAAGACTTCCGAAGAAGTCCTAAATCATAAACATAAATATAATTAATAGAACAACTAAAAGTCCAATAGCAAGTTTCCAGACGTTCTTTAACCATTCTTTATAAGAAACATCATACATTGATAGACCAGTTACTAAAAGTACACTAGTTGGCGCTACCAAAGCAACTAAACCATTGATAGTAGTCATAATTACAAGCATAGTTCCTGTATAATCAGCAAATCTTGCCGCATAAACAGCTCCTAAAGTAAATCCTGAATAACCAAAATCTACATGGAAGAATGAAGCTGCAGCATTAGCAATAGTTGCGCTAAGTACATTAAAGTCAGTACCAACTATCTTATCAACTATTGTATTTGTAAATCCACCCCAGTATGAAATAACAAACATTGTATAAGCAAGAACAACAAATAAAGCAGGTTTTAAAGTTTTTTTCATACCTTCAACAGCAGCTTCTAATAACTCATCAAATTTGATTTTACTAAATATTTTAACAAAAATTAAAATAATCATAGCAATATAACAAATTGTATAAATATCCCAAGAACCAAAAGCTTTGATATTTCCTAAGATATAACCAAATATAGCATGAGAATTACCACCTACTGTAATAGTAACCTTAGTAGTTAACCAAGTGTGGAATGTATCGAATATATCGATACCGAAAGCACTGTTCCAAGGAATATAGCCTAAAATACAAAAGGCAAATAATATAATAAACATAATTAAGTATGGTCTTGATTTACCTCTTGTAGCATCTCCTGTTAAAGGAACTAAATCAACTACTTCATTATCTTTTACTTCACTTGTTCTAGCATTTTTCTTCTTTAATAAGAAAATAATTGCATTTAAACCAAGAAGTGCTAATACTAAAATGCCATAACGAATAAGTAAGTTAGTAGTAATTTTTACTCCCATTGTACTTTCTAAGTAATCTAATCCCAATGTTGATGTAGTCTGACCAACTATACCCATTATCATTGCGCCAAATGTCATTAAAATGCTATTTAATTTTCCATAGCCTAAACGACTAGCAACACTTATTATAAATGGTATAAATAATAAGATTGGAAAACTTTGAGTAGCCATTGAAACAAAAAAGGCAATAATAAATGTAACTATAATTGGAAATAGTTTCTTTCTTCCCGAAGTTTTGCTCCAGAATTTTACGTTATTCTCAACTAATTTCTTATAACCATTGGTTCTAGATATAACACCATAAAATAAACCAAGTACAAGAATGAATACAACTTGTAATAAGTAATAATTTGATGCATAAAACATTGATAAGAATAATTCATTAATACCAGTTCTTGCAGGCTCTGTAGTAGTCAAAGTAGAACCACTAAATGTTCCAGCTGAAACAAACCAACTTACAACAACAGCAACAAGAATACTTATAGCTAAAGCTTTAAATAAGAAATGACTAACTTTTTTAGTTTTAGTTTCTTCTTTTAAAGGTTCTGGCTTTGAAACTTCTCTTGACGCTACTTCAGATACAACTTCTTCTTTTACAGGACGATTTACTTTTGTAGTCTTAGTAGAGCTTTTCTTTTTCTCTTTTTTCTTCTCCATTTTCTTTACCTCCAATTAAATTATAGCACAAATTCAATACTTGCCAAGTCTTTTTAAGTGAAATATTACTTCACAATCAGCCTAAAATCGGCATATTTTTTCTTAAGGTAAACAATTCTACTTTTTATTATTTATTTTTGGTGATACTGCTATCTTTTTTTAAACAAAATGATTCTAAATAAGGTATCAATACATTTTTATATAATTCTTCAAAAGAACTATAATTAGGTAAGTTTTCTTTAATAATATCTGCTATCTCTTCGGTTCTAACAAAGCCAATTTTCTTAAACCATTCAAAATCCGGTTTCATCTCTTCTCTAGCTATCCATTTTTCACTCATAACTGCCGAAGCTGCTCGAACAAAATATTCATAAAGAATAGTTTTATCCATGTTGTTATAAGCTTTATGTAATCCATTTAATCTTGCCTCATTAAATAAATAATCATAATTAGAAACAGCATTATAATACTTATCAACAAGTGGATTAATAAAATGATGAGCAAATTCATGATTTACAGAAATAAAGTTGTATCTTCTATTCGTAAAAAAACTATTATTTTCATATTTTATCCCTCTGGTACAATATAGCCGATTACCAACCGTACTAGAAAAACCACCATTCATAAAAATTGAGCCATTAATATTTAAATCAATATCTTCCTTACTACCAAAGAAATTCAAAATATAAGCCTTATCATAGCCTTCTGGTAAATCTCCCAAAGCCATTCTTTGTAATTCTAATTCCTCTTTATTATCACTAATAACTTTATCCATATCAAAAGATAAATATACTCTTCTAACTAATTCTAAATACTCTCTTAAATCCTCTTTTTTAAAAGTTTTTCTAGCTTTAGCAATATCATCATACCTAATAGAAAAGTCAGGATTAAATAAATAAGCTATAGAGTTATAATCAGCTTCATCTAAAATATCTAACATATACTTTTCTAATTCCGGAAATTTATCAAAATCAATCTTACTTACAACGTCATTGAAATACTTAGTATTTGGAAATTCCACCCAATCAAACTCGTCTTTATTTGCATAATTGTTTCTAATTACATAACTACAAACTATAGCATGAATAAAATCGACTCTTCTATCTAATCCTAACTTAATATCACTCATTTTTACATCTCTTTTCATTCTAAAATTTTAGCTTTTAATTAACTTACTTATCCTTAGTACTACTTATTACTTTTCATCACTACTTTTATATTTAAACAACACCGACGGACGATGTCCCTCACCTTTTTTAACCTTATCCGTCTTTACAACTTTATTAGCAATGATTCTTCTAAAAGCTGGGTCTAGCAATTCTTTATTTAAAATTACTTCATAAACTTGTTGTAAATCTCCTAAAGTAAAATATTCAGGCATTAAATTAAAAGCTATATCAGTATAACTAATTTTATTTTTAAGTCTTTCAATACCAGTATAAATAATTAAAGCATGGTCAAAAGCAACATCGTTATTTTCTTCAATAATATAAGAGTAACTATCAGAAGTTTTTTCTCTTAATACTTTCTTTAACTTAAACTTTAATTGTTCATTACCATTATCTAGCAATACTAAAACACTATCATTGTCGTCAAAATATTTAATATTGAACCATGAAGCGTTAGGAGCTAAATTATTATTAAGTAAATTTTTATCTACTAAAGCCATATATGCTGTTGATAAAACACGCATTCTTGGGTCTCTTTTTACACTACCAAAAGTATATAACTGTTCTAAGTAAATATTTTCTAAATTAGTTTCTTTCTTCAAAATTCTCTTAGGACTATCCTCTAAATCCTCATCAATACCAACAAATCCTCCTGGTAAGCACCACTTATCCTTAAAAGGGTAATTATCTCTTTTAACTAGTAAAACACTCATATGTTTCTTAGTTGTCTTACGATAGTTTTCATTCTCTTCATTACTAATACTAAGTACAAGAATATCCGTTGTTACTGACAATAAATCAAAATCATTCTTATTATAGTTTTTTAAAAATTCTTCTTCACTTTTATACATCATGTTCTAAAATCCTTTCTTCTTAACAATTTTATTATATCAAACATTATTTTTTTCTTCACTAATTTTCCTAAATCTATCAACAATTTTCAATAAATTTTTGCACATTCCATTATTATTTTTTATTTAATTATTTTAACCCTTTTCAAAACTACCCTATATAAATAATGAAAATAACTATTAAGACTTATTATGTTTTATAGATATATAAAATACACTAAACAATTTAATTTAGCAATACTTTCTTGGCAAAAGAAAAAGAAAAGTTATTTATCTAGTATTTTTAAATAAATCTTACTTTTCTTTTTTTGTCATATACTTTTATATAAGCCGTTTTCTTTTATATATAAAGCAACATCAGGATTTAATAAACCAGTAGTAGGCTCATTATTTGCAATTTTTTCCCTAATAGTAGTTGATGAAATTGGACTTTCTATTAAATCACATTTTATAATTTTCTTATATAGCCCTTGATATTTATTTAGCATAGATTCAAAATTATCATGATTACGATTAATAGCAATTATAGTATACTTCTTTAGTAATTCTAACCCACGATACCACTTATCCATATAACTTAGATTATCAGTACCACAGATAAAACATATTTTATCATCTGGATAAATTTTACTATAATAACTTAAAGTATCAAAGGAATGGACTACTTCATCTTTAAATTCGTAATCACTAACAATAACATTTTTATAATTTTTACTTATAATTTGTAACATTTCATATCTATATTTATTATCAATTAAATTATTTTTGTATTCATACATTTTACCCGTCGGTACAATTATTAATTTGTCAACATAATTATTCTTTAATAAATATTCAATCATTTCTTGATGTCTTAAATGGGGTGGATTAAAACTACCGCCAAAAATACCTATACGCATATTTTATAAACCTCTAATTCTTTTTTTACCTTTCTGTCTATATATAACTTTAAGATTATCACTAAGCCATGCTAAGCTATCTACTTCGTATTCACTAGCAATCAGTTCTTTTAAAATTCGTGCGATATCCAAATATCTTAGTTCCTCACAAGCCGTCTTCTGTAAGCCAAACATATTAACATTTTGTGTAACTAAGACTTTCTTAAAAATCTAGGAATTTGCTTCGTTCCAATAATTAGCGCTGCATTTAAAACCCTCTATTTTAATTTGAACATTCAAACCACTTTTTTTCGCATAATATCCTTTAATGATATCTTCTAATTCTTTATTACTTAAAATAATCTCCCTTATAATCACTTTCCAATAATGTATTAATATCTAAATCACTAGGCAATCTCAAATCGCCCCTTGGTGATAAACTTATTGTGCCAACTTTTGGACCGTCAGGCATGCAACTTCTCTTAAATTGTTGTGTCGTAAATCTTCTTAAGAAGAAATCCAACCATTTTTCTATTTCTTCTTTACTGTACATATCTTTAAACGTTTTACAAGCTATATAATATATTTTTTTAGAACTTGCGCCATATCTTAAGAAATGATATAAGAAGAAATCATGTAAAATATAAGGTCCAACTTTTTCTTCTGTTTTTTGTAATATCTTACCATCTTTAGAAGGAGGTAATAATTCTGGACTAATTGGCGTATCTAAAATATCTTCTAATGCCTTTCTTACTTTTTTATTCTCTTCTTTACTAGCATAATACTTAACTAAATAGCGCACTAAAGTCTTTGGAATAGAAATATTTACAGCATACATTGACATATGGTCGCCATTATAAGTACACCAACCTAAAGCTGCCTCTGACATATCACCAGTACCAATAACCAAGCCATTTTCCTTATTAGCAATATCCATAAGGATTTGCGTACGACTACGCGCCTGGGCATTTTCATAAGTAACACTTCTATCCTCACTACTTAACCCAATATCTTTAAAATGAACTTCACAAACATCTTTAATTGGAATCTCTTTAAAAGTACAACCATAACCTTTAGCTAAATTAACCGCATTATTTAAAGTTCTATCTGTAGTACCAAAACCTGGCATTGTAATAGCAATTAAATTTGCACTATCGATATTTAATATTTTAAAACTTTCCATTATTATTAAGAAAGCTAAAGTACTATCTAAACCACCGCTAAGTCCCAAAACACAAGTTTTACTATTAGTACATCTTATACGTCTAGCTAAAGCAAAAGCTTGAATATTTATAATTTCACTACATCTTTTTACAATCTCACTATCACTTGGCACAAAAGGGTAAGGATTATATGTTCTAAGTAAGTCATTAGCATCATTATTTAGACTAAGTTTAATAATTCTAAAATATTCCTTAATACTGCCATAATTAGTATTACGAAGACGCATATTATCTATTCTTTTAATATCAATATCACTAATAACATAATTAGTATTAAAATTAAATCTTTCGTTCTCTTTCAAACAAGTACCATTTTCATAAATTCCACAGTAACCAGAAAACACTAAATCGCTAGTTGACTCGCCAACTCCGCTAGAAGCATACACATACCCACAAAGATTCTTAGCAGCTAAACTACTAATTAAATTTCTACGATATTCATATTTACCAATTACTTCATTAGAGGCTGATAAGTTAAAAATGACTTTTGCACCACCCAAACATAATTTATTAGAAGGTGTATCAACTACCCACATATCTTCACAAATTTCTAAGCCAAAAGTAAATTCTTGATACTTTTCATCTTGAAAAATTAAATCAGTTCCTACTGGAATTTCTTCATTATCAATAACCACACTAGTACTATTAAGGTCCTTAGCTTCTTTAAAATATCTTTTTTCATAAAATTCACTATAATTAGGTATAAAACTCTTTGGAACAATACCTTTAATTTGACCATTTTCTATAACAGCCCCAACATTGAATAATTGATTATCTATTCTAATAGGTAAACCTACTAAAGAAGTAATTTTTAATTTTTTAGTAGCCTTCTTAATTTTAATTAACCCTTCTATAGCTTTATCTAATAAATGGTCATTTAAAAATAAATCTCCACAGCTATAACCAGTAATACTCATTTCTGGAAATACGGCAACACTTACTTTTTTAGTTTCCAATTCTTTTAAAGTTTTAATTATTTCCTCAGTATTAAAATCAACATTACCTAATTTTAATTCTGGACTAACAGCAGCTACACGTAAATAGCCATATTCATTTATCATAAAAGCACCTCTTTTTCTTTATACAAATTTTAATTTTTTTATATTTATTTTGAAGTCTATCCATACGTTCTTCTAGATTATTTAAATTTCTAAGTTATTATTTATCACTACTATCTTTAATATCTTCGCCATTTAATAAAATTTTACAAACTTCTTGCCAACCAGTTTGATAATCATAACCAGCTCTAATTATGCCACGACTAGCTAAATCAATATTGCTAATCTTTTTATTATGATAAGAAAGAAATAAAATTTTTAGACCAATGTGTGAATTAAGATTACTTACTAAATCATCGATTTGAATATCCCCAGTACATATTTCCTTAGCGCCAGTAAATATATAGTTTCTTGCTGGAATTACATCTTCAGGAATTAAACTGTGTAACATTTCAAATTTGCCTTTATAAATACGGCCAGAGTTAGCCATATCAAAAGGATTACGACAATCACAAATATCATAATACTCACTTAACCTCTTAATACTTTCTAAAGTTCCTGGTAAAAGTTGGGGATTTTCATACTGATTTCTCTTACTAATAAATTCATAAAATTCTTTTTTTCTTTCTTTAGGAATAGCTATATCACTAATATAGTATTCGGAAAAATCATCAACAGTATAATTAGTGTGTAAAAACTCATTAATTAATTCTACATATCCAGAGAAGCAAAATACTTCGTCTATATCTAACAAAATTTTCTTTTTCATACATTTCTCTTTTCAATATTTATTTTTTTATTAACTATTTTTCAAACTATCCACCTTACATACATAATTTAAGATTAAAATTATTATAAATTATAAAATATCAGAAAAAATACTTATTAATTATGTTTACTATAACTAAAGTTATAGATTCGCTTAGATATATATTTTATTATGCATTTTCCAGTTTATAAACGTCTTATATAAATTTTTATTAATTACGCTTTTTATTATTTAAGTTTTTTATCCTTTATACTTTTTATTTTTATAACACTACACTTTACCATTTTTTAGTTTAATATCTTCTTTAAGCATAATTTCAATTTTTACTAAAATTATTCTAACAATTTACTAATACCATTCCACCAATTTATTTTAAGCTTAAGTTTCTTTTTAAAGTAAAATAAGCAATCTTTGAATTAGCATCTTTAAAAATATCTTCTAAAAACATCACATCTAATTTTTCTACTGGTACAATCAAAGGTTTTAAAACTTCATCATCATCTAATTTTTGTTCACAATTTTTATAACAATTTCTAGCTAAGAAAGTATAAATTTTAGCTTTACTGCACCCTTGGTCTTGGTAGTGCCACTCTACTAAAGAAATATCATCACTAGTATAACCAGTTTCTTCTTCTAATTCTCTTTTTGCCGTTTTAACTGGCTCTTCATTATTTTCAATCATTCCAGCAGGAAACTCTGTTACTAAAGTACCAATATTAGGGCGCAATTCTCTTACTAAAATGACACTTTTATCTGCAAGACCAATTATTACAACAGCATTGCCATTACCACCTTTTTTTAAAATTTGTTCACTAAGATAAGTCTTACCATTATTTAAAGTTATTTTATAAACTTTTTTAGTTAAATAACCAGTTCCATAAGTACCAATTAACTCTTTATTAGTAATTTCTATTTCATTAATATCCATAAATTTTATTCTCACTTTCTTATAAATTAATATTTAACCCCTTTTTATCCTTACTATTTGCTTTTAGGCATTTGTTAAACTTCTAGTTAAACTTTTGCCTTTTTCATTGTTTTCTTCTTCTTCATTACCAAATCCATATCCAAGAAGAGATACAGAATGACTTTTAGCTTCTCTAATTAAAGTTTTCTTTTGTTCTAAAAGTTTTCTTGTTAAGTCAACATAGTATTCATGAGGATTGCATAATCTTTTAACCTCTGGATATAGTGTTTGCATTTCACTATTACAATAAGCTCGTTTTTCCATAATAGTTTTATCAGGAGCAACAATTTTACCGTCTAAGACAACTGGTTCTTGTAATTCTCTTATTCTATAATTACTTAAAGTTGTTGTATTTTCTTCATTAGTTGGGTCAATTAAAGTATAAATTTCCTTATTAATTTCTTCATCTTGTAAAGCTAATAAATCACCTAAAGCATAACCAGTATTTTTATCATAGAAACGGTATAATCTCTTATAACCTGGTGTTATAGCTTTTAAAATATCATCACTTACTTTAATTTTTGAAACATATTTATCATTTTTTAACACAGCGACATTTTTATAAACACAACCAACTCTAGCATTATCTGGTAAAACAATATTATCACCAAGACCAATGCTATCAATTACAGCACCTTGGTCTAGTAAAGATTTAATTGTATCTTCCTTTAAACCATTAGATAGACAAATTTTAGCATCATCAAGTCCAGCATCTGCTAACATTTTCTTAGCTGTTTTTGATAGATAAGCTAAATCGCCAGAATCAATTCTAATACCTTTTAGGCGATATCCATTAGGAATTAAGTAATCATAAGCTACTTTTATAGCATTTGGTACGCCACTTTTTAAAGTATCATAAGTATCAACAAGTAATACGCAATTATTTGGATAAGCTTTAGCATAATTTAAGAATGCTTCATACTCACTATTAGCCTCTGTTACTAAACTATGTGCCATTGTTCCTAGAACTGGAATATTATAAATTTGGCCTGCTAAAGTATTAGAAGTTCCTACACAGCCAGCAATTACAGCACATTTACTGGCATCTACCGCAGCTTCTACACCCAAAGCACGACGTGCTCCAAATTCCATAATGCCGATATTACCAGCAGACTCTACTACTCTTCTTGCTGCTGTCGTATAACAAATATTAGCATTTAAGTAACTTAATAAAATAGTTTCAACAAGTTGTGCTTCAATAATTGGAGCTTTAACACTTACTAAAGGTTCGTTAGGAAATACTGGCGTACCGTCTGGTACCGCATAAATACTTCCAGTAAATTTTAAATTTCTTAAATATTCTAAGTAATCTTCTGGAAATTGTTTAGTGCTTCTTAAATATTCTATATCTTCATCAGTAAAATGAAAGTTTTTAATAAAATCAATAATCTTATCAACGCCTCCCATTACTCCATATCCTGTTTTAAAAGGATTTTTACGATAGAATGCATCAAAAACTGCTATTTCATCCTTTCGTCCTGCTTTATAATAAGCATATCCCATTGTAAATTCATAAAAATCTGTCATCATTGCAATATTATTATTTTTCATAATTATCTACATTCTCTTTCTTTTCTTCTTACTAGTTTTATCCCACTATTTTCCATATCTTGGAAAGCAATCTCATTACATTTTTCTCTTTTATGTAAATCATTATCAAATGTTTCTACAGCATCTTTATACACCACTACTTCTACATCATAATTAATTTCATCAAAGAAATTTCTTAAAGCTATAGCAAAGTTTTTAATACAAATATCTGTACAACAGCCAACTATAACTACTCTTTTTAAGTTAGTCATACTTATTAAAGTTGGCATTACATTCGGTGCAAATAAAGCACATGTTGAATTTTTATAAAACAATGCATCAGCATACTCTTCATATATCTTTAATTCTTTTATGGTTCTGCTTTCTTCTTCCGTATAACAATGTTCTGGATATCTTTTTAATTCCACACTATCTTTTGTATGTTTATCATTAACTATAAATAGTGCTCCGTTGTTTTCCATGTTATTTCTAATAATTTGAATTATTTCCGGTACAATTCTTTTAATACCTTTGTCAGCTAAAGCCCCTTCTTCACAGAATCCATTATTCATATCAATAACAAATACTGCTTGCTCCTTTTCTATTAGATTTGTTTTCATTTTATTCCTCCCAGCCTTGTTATTATTATTTTGTTAATAACAATATATAATTTTTTAGAAAGAGCTTTTTTCTCTTTCGTTATTAACATTATATTAATATCATATTAATTTGTCAACTGTTTTTTACAAAAAGTTAAAAAGAATTTAAAAACATTATCATTTTACTCTTGGATAAGCTCTTCTTTCATTAGTAAGACCAATTAAATAATCTACACTAGTGCCATAAAATTTAGCAAGTTTTACTAATCTTTCTACTGAAATCAACTGTATACCCAATTCATACTTAGAATATTGTTGCTGAGTAGTTCCTAATACTTTAGCTATATCACTTTGTTTATAATCTCTATCTTCTCTAATTTCTTTTAATCTATTTATTTCCATTTTTACCTTCCTTAAAATTCATCATTCTAAGGAAATAATCTCATACAATTAAAAAGGTGTAATGACTATACATTTTATAAGGTGTATAGTTATTTTATAAATATAATAGGAGGTTGATTTTTATAAAGAATAAAACAAAAATACTATTTCTAGTACTCATAATAATTTCTTTAACTATAATCTTTAATAACGCTAAAGAAGTTCATCATAATTCAATAGCAGTTTATCTCGATAATATAGAAAGCACTTCTATTCCTGATAAAAATTCTAATTATGTTATAGATAAAATCATTTGTGATAATGATGCAATAGGAACTTGGGATAATGTAAATTGGTCTTTGCTAATTACTAATCTTTCAAAAAGAAGTAACTGTAAACTATATTTCAAAAGCAAAAAAGATATAACAATCACTTACGACAATAATTATGTTAAAAATAATATATTCGAAGAAAAATATAATACAAGTTACATCAATATATCAACTTATTGTCCTGAATCTGACACTTCTTTTTTAAAACGAACTATCGTTGAAGAAAAAGATTATAAAATTTTCACTTTTAAAGCAAGTGCAGTCGATTGTAGTACCGACGGACCATATTTTAGCAATAAGAGCAATCTTGTTGATAATACAACTCATTATTTCACATTCGAAGCAAAAGCTAGTGATAATGTAATAGCCCATATCGGTTCAGAACAAAATGGAAGCAATAATTTTAATATTACAACTAAATGGCAAAAGTTCAGTTACGAATTTACAACCAGTTATATAACCGATCAAGAATGGAAAAAAGCATTTGAAGTATATTGGTGGCTTCCTAAATCAGGGACAAGAACCTTAGAAATCAGAGATATTCAACTCCAAATTAATACATACGATAATTACTCTGCTACATCTTTAAAAGAATATGACACCTTAAATAATACATTACCAACGCCAACTAGAGATAATTATACTTTTTTAGGTTGGTACACTGACCCCATTGAAGGTGAAAAAGTATCTTCTGAAACCATTGCAACGGAAGATACCACTTATTATGCGCATTGGCAGTATAATGAATAACAATAAGTCAAGTAAAAAAAACTACTCATCACTGAATAGGTGCTTCTCATATATTATATCTTATAATGGGCTGAGAAACATCTGACACTTCAAATCAAGATAGTGTTTCCAAAGTGTGGAGATTTCAAAGACAAATGCTTATAAATAAATAAAAAGAGCAAAAACCTTAAATTT
>CAKOSN010000017.1 GCA_934102255.1 uncultured Bacilli bacterium
GTATCTTTTAGTTTAGATTTAACATTAAACATTCTATTAATAATCATATTTAGTACATTTTTTGCTTTAGAATCAATGTCCAACTCTTTCATTAGTTCTAATTGAGTCTTACCTTTATATTTATTAATAACATTTTGAATAAAATCGTTAAACGAAGCATCGGTATCTTTTAATACTTTTTCAACATTAGAATAATCACCAATATATTTTCTAACTAATTGAGTCATATATGAACTTTTAAAACAAAACGCTCTTTGCATAGCAAGAATATCACTAAATGGTTGTTTTCTTTTAGATGCTGCATTAGCGCCCTTAGAGCAAGCCCCTAAATACATTGTATCAGCTTCAGAAATTTCATGTGCCTTACCTTCACGAATTTTATTAATAATAAAGTTCCAGTCTTCTTCGATTTGTTTTAAATCTTCATTTTGTTCTAACTCTAATAATTTTTCGTGAGTTATAATTAAATCCTTTTTATCTTTATTAGCTTCCCATAAATACCATAATAATTGAATTTTATTATTTTTATACCAAAAATGACTATTTCTAAAAGTATTTTTATATTCACTCATATAGTCAATAATATTTAAAACTAATCTTTCTTTAGCAGATAATTTACCACCTTTAATCTTTTTATAAGGTGTTACTTTAAGTTCTATACCAGCTGGCATAAAATCGGGTTCTGAATCACTATTGTTATCTATGCCAAATAAATATTTTTCAATTAACTGCCCTAATCCACCTTTATTAGTCTCTTTATCTAAAATAGTAATACCCTCTTCTTTTAAAATATCATTTACTGATTTTCCTATTACTGATTTAGAAATAGATTCTATCTCTTGTCTATTGTACAATCTTCCTTTTTTCATAAAAAACCTCCTTTAAATACAATTTAGTTAAAAAAATTAGATAAAATATTAAACTGAAATATTGATCTTTCAAAGAAAATTTAGTATAATATTTTCTTGTAAGGTTGATCTTTTCAATTAGCTATATTATAATATAATTATTGATATTAAACAACACGAGGAGGTATTAAATGGAAAAAACATGCGTTGAATTATTTGCGGGAGTTGGTGGATTCCGATGTGGATTAAATAAAGTTTTACTTGAAAATGATAAGGTTATAGAAAATGGTAACTGGAAATTTTTATGGGCAAATCAATGGGAACCATCTACTAAAACTCAAGATGCATATAACTGCTATGGAACTAGATTTGGTTTTGATGATGTAAGTAATATTGACATATTTGAAGTAAATAAGCATGATATTCCCGACCATACCTTACTTGTCGGCGGATTCCCATGTCAAGATTACTCGGTTGCTCAAACTTTATCCAATAGTAAAGGAATTGAGGGAAAAAAAGGCGTTTTATGGTGGGCTATTGAAGAAACTCTAGCAATTAAACAACCACCTTTTGTCTTATTAGAAAACGTAGATAGATTATTATTATCACCAGCCAAGCAAAGAGGAAGAGACTTCGGAATGATTTTAAGAAGTTTCTATGAAAACGGATATAATGTTGAATGGCGTGTTATTAATGCTGGTGAATATGGATTCCCTCAAAAAAGAAGAAGAACTTATATTTTTGCTTACCATAATACTACTAATTATTATAAAGAAATGCAAAAAATAAAAGATAGAGATATTATCTTTGAAAAAGGAATTTTTGTTAAACAATTTCCAATTAAAGATTCTTACTTAGCTATATCAAAATCATCTATTTCTGATTATAAAGACTTAATTGATGTAAGTAACAATTTCAAATGTGAATTTTATAATGCTGGAGTTATGATAAATGGTGGTATCTATACTGTAAAAACTGCATCAGATTGTAATTTAATTTATCCTCTTAGAAAAATTAGAGAAGAAAACGATATTGATAGCAAATATTTTTTATCTGAACCTCAAATAGAAAAATTCACATATTTAAAAGGAAGCAAAAGAATTCCTAGAATTAAACCGGATGGTACGCCTTATTACTATTCAGAAGGATCAATGCCATTTCCAGATAATTTAGATGCTCCTGCTAGAACCATGCTTACTAGTGAAGGCAGTATTAGTAGAACAACCCATGTTATTGAAGATTTTAAAACCCAAAAGCCTCGCTTATTAACGCCAGTTGAATGTGAAAGAATAAATGGCTTTCCAGATAATTGGACTAATACCGGAATGACAGAGAAAAAAAGGAACTTCATGATGGGAAATGCCCTTGTTGTTGGTGTTATCGAAAAAATTGGTGAAGAAATTGAAAAAATCATTGATAATGAAGACTAATTCTTAAAAACATGCTACAATTATAATAGATTTTGAAGCTGAATGGAAATGAATAATTTCTACTTAGCTTCTTTTTTTAGCTTTTAAACTGGCATTTTTTTCAACAACAGCCATATCATAAAGACTAGCTAATATTTTTAATTATTCTCTATATCCTTAAATTCGTTCCTACTCCATAACCAAAGCGGAGTATGAATATCAATAGGTTTATACTTTGTATCCTTAAATAATTCTTGCCACCTCTCAATTACAATTAATTGAACATTACTAGAATTATACTCTTCTTCGGTAATTAATCCTAATTTTAACGTAGCTTTACACACATGAGTATCTGGAGCTACATTTAAATTCTCAATATTTTCATATTTTCTATCAGTATATTGATATATTACATACATCCAATAATTACATATTTTTGTTCCAGATAAATAAGGGAATTTCTTCTTATTTTGTTTCTGTATATAATTTCTAATCTTATCAACATCATTATCCAATTTATCAAATAATTTTCTTATGTCGCCATCAAATAATTCTACAAATGTATTACATAAGGTAAGCCATATTTCTGTCTGCTTTTGTTTTTGCAATGCAACCCTATATTTAGTAAGAGCATATTGTACTTCTTCAAATGATTTTTCTAGACATAGTTTTGGATTAAATACAAATCTAGTTTCGACATCGCTATAAGTCACAAGTGCACTTTCCCATAGTTTATATGAATTTCTTTGATAATTAAGAGCCATTGGTAAAGTGAAATATAAATAATTTTCTAGGCTATCTTTAGCAAGATGTGGATTAGCATCTTCAGGCATTACTTCGCCACCTAATTCACCATTTTTATACATTACTATTAATTTATCAACCTTATTTAGGATAATATCTTTATTTTTCATAAATACCTCTTAAATATTTGTCATACATTTGCTAAAATCCAAGCCATAATATTTGACAATTAGATTTTTTGGCAACATCAAATCTAACAATAAAAATATTTTATCATTTATCCACCCAAATGTACACTTCACTTTACTAGATATCATAAATAATTGTTATTCTGCAAAAATTAAATTCTTTAATGATTTAGAAAACAGAATTAGAGCAAAATTTAATAACTGTTATCTTAACAGATAGAAGCTTTTGCTTTAGTAATATTGAAACTACTTGCTTTTCAAAAATAACTAGTGAAAAAAGTTGCAAATTATTCTTTTGTAATTCTTATATATCTAATCAAAAACCTCAATTATAAACTTCTATTGAATATGAAAGAATAAATGACTTTCTAGTCCAGATAATTAGATTAACACTAAAATGCTAGAGAAAAAAAGAAGCTTCATGATAAAAACGTAATGTTAGTAGCGTGATTCAAAAATTAGCAAAGAAATTGAAAAAATTGCTGTTAATGAAGATTAATTATTGAACACATGTTACATATTTATAATATTTTATTACTACTAATATCAAAAAAACAATTCAAGTTTAATAATCGAATTGCCTTTTTTCTTATCATTTAGATGTTTCTGTATACATTTTTTCTGGTAAATTTCTACCAATCATTTTAATATCTTTTAACATAGAAGGATTTTTACTCATCATAATACTGCCATGTCCTAGTAAATTAATCACATAAAAGTCTTTATTAAAATCATTATTATAATAATCTTTAAAAACTTCTACTATCTCATCAACTTCCTCTACTGCCCCACAAGGTAGTGCTACTTTAGTAAAAGGAGCATTTTCTATATAACAATGAGAATGAATCATATAATTTATATTAGGTAACAATTTATACAATCTAACCTGAATAGGTGTATCAACTGACGGCTTATTTTCTCCACAATAATATATCTTATTATTTTCTAAATATACGGGAACAAACTCTTCAATTCCAATAAACTCTTTATTAACATTTCTTTTACTTACAAAAATGTATTTGCCTTCTCTAAAAGATGGAAATCCTTTTTGGCATCTAAACGAAGCATTACCTAAAAACCTTTTAACATCTTTAGTTTGAAATGTTGCCTCCGCTAATTTATATGCATAATCTCTTACAATACTTAGAAATTCTTCCTTTATAGGAATTACCGGATTATCACTGGATTTATACATTTCTTCTTTGAACATATTGAAAAACCAAGCTAAAGCTCCCATATTTTCTTCTGATGAAACCGTTGATTCTCTGGTAATATTCTTAATAAATTTTAATCTATCTAATAATGCCTTTGCGCACTTTTCGATATCAAAACCTTCATACCAAACATTACCTAGTGGGTCAAATAACTTCATATTAAATTTATCATCAATCATACTAAATTCAATAGTCAAATTAGACTTAAGCGCAAATGACCTTTGTAATAAATCTTGAAATGTATACTTATTATTATCATTTCTTTTAGATGATACCAACATCGTTTTATAGTTAACTTCTTTAACATTTCTAATCTTTGGAAGTTCATTAGGTACATTAGCCCACCAGATAACAGTATCATAATTAGTAGACATTTCTAATATCTTATCTAATTCATTATAATTACCACCATTATACAGTAAAACACCAGGTAAATACTTGCTAAACTCCTCTACTACTTTAGAAGCTTTACCTCCATTTAAATCCCAAGTACCACCAACAAATAAAATCTTATCTTCCATAATATTCTCTCCTTACTTTATTAAAATTTTTAAATCTCTTTTTCTTCCTTTCCCTTTCATTTTATGACCATTGTATTTATAAGTAAAATATATTTATTTTATATATATTATAAGATATACTTATAGCTATTTTTAAGCATAATAAAACCCCAACCATTTAAGATTGAGGTTAAATAATTTTAACTTGATTTTATTCTGTTCTAAGGGCAATAACTGGGTCTTTTTTACTAGCCATCTTAGCAGGAATCAAACCACCTATCATTGTAATTACAACACTTATTGTAATCATTACTACAACATGCGTAACACTTAATAAAGCTACATTACTTAACTTAGTGGCATTTTTAATAACAATGTTAATTGGGAATGTTAAAAGATAAGCAATACCAACACCCATAACGCCAGATACAAAACCAATAATACAAGTTTCAGCATTAAATACTCTTGAAATATCCTTCTTACGAGCTCCTAAACTTCTTAAAATACCAATCTCCTTTGTTCTTTCTAAAACACTAATATAAGTAATTATACTAATCATAATTGAAGAAACTATTAAAGATACAGAAGAGAATCCTATTAATACTAAAGTAATTCCATTCATAATACCACTAGAAAGGTCTGTTACTGTACTAGCATAATCAGTATAAACAATTTTATCTTCATCAGACTTACCTTCGTTATACTTATCTAAATATTCAATAATTTTATCTTTACTAGCAAAATCTTTAGGATAAATATAAATACTATAAGGAATATCATTACCACCTAGTAAACTTAAAATTAATTCTTTAGTAACCGACTCATCAAATTTTTGACCAGTTAAAACATTATACTCAGCTTCTTCTTGTGCCTTAACTATTTTAGACTCTTTATTTTTAGCTATATAATTATTTAACAAGTCTCCCTTATAAGAAAGACCAGAACCAGCCATTTGACCAAATTGATTATCTTTCTTTCCTCTTAAAATACCAGCTATTTTTAAAGTAGTATTTTCACTACTATCATACATTTTTTTATAATCAGTATTACTAATATAAATATTATTAAATTCTGTATAATAATCATCATTATTAATTAGTTTTATTTCTTTACCAATTAAACTATCAAAAGATGTATCATCACTTAATCCCAATAGTTCATATAATTTAGAAGAAATCCTATTATAGGAATCAACTATTAACATCAATTCGTTACTAGAAGTAGCATAACTTCCTGCCATTAAATCATAATTATCTTTCATTAAAGAATCAATTTCACCATTTTTATTTTCTGGCAATGGACTTAAATTATAATCAAATGGCACTACATCTTCACCATTTTTAACTAGTAAGTTCATTCTTGTATATCTAGAATAAGACATACCACTAAGATAAGAACTATCTATATTATTTAAATAACTCAAGTAATTATCATCTAGTTTATTAGAATGGCTAACTGTTTCCACATCTTTTTCTTTTCTAACAATTTTATCATCTGGATACTCAGTATCATCATTACCATTTACCGTAATTGTACTTACTGCTTCCGACATATCAATGCCATCTTTCAAAATTAAAATTGGCATATTAGACAAAGTATCTTTTTCAAAATTATCAATTTGTTTTTGAAAACCATTAGAAAGTGCTAAAACTAAAGATATTCCAATAATACCAATCGAAGCAGCAAAACTAGTAAGTAAAGTACGCCCTTTCTTCGTTTTAATATTATTTAAAGAAAGACCTAAAGCTGTAATAAAACTCATTTTTGTTCGTTTTAAATTATACTCTTTATTTTCTTTTTTAGCTTCATAAGGATTAGAATCACTTACAATCTTACCATCACTAAGTTTTATAATACGACTAGCATAAATATCCGCTAAAGTATCATTATGCGTAACCATAATAACTAATTTATCTTTAGCAATCTCTTTAATTAAATCCATAATTTGAGTACTAGTTTTCGAATCTAGGGCTCCCGTGGGCTCATCAGCTAAAATTATATCCGGATTATTAACTAGAGCTCTAGCGATTGCCACCCTTTGCATTTGACCACCACTTAATTGGTTTGGTTTCTTATGAATATGTTCTTTTAAACCTACTTTTTCTAAAGCAGCGATTGCTCTTTTTTTAGCTTCACTCTTACTAACATTTCCTAAAGTAAGACCCATCTCTACATTACTTAGTATAGAAATATGACTGATTAAATTATAACTTTGGAAAACAAAACCGATTGATTTATTGCGATAACTATCCCAATCTCTTTCTTTAAATTGTTTTGTCGACTTGCCATTAATAATTAAGTCCCCACTATCATAGCGGTCAAGACCTCCTAAAATATTTAAAAGAGTTGTCTTTCCAGAACCAGATGGTCCTAAAATAGCCACAAACTCATTTTGACGAAAATTCAAATTAATATCTTTTAAAACTGGATACTTATTATCTTTCGTTCCATAACTTTTGTATATATTCTTTACACTTAACATAAATCCTCCATAATCATTATACAATAAATATAAAAATATTTGTCCCTCTAATTATATATATTACCGCCTACTGGCTAATTTCCTTCAAAAGTTTATACTTTTCCTATAAAATTTTCCTTTTTTGAGTTTTTTTATCTACATTTCCACTTTCAATAAACATACCATACAATTTTAAACAAAGAAAAAAGAGACCGAAGTCTCAAATACGATTTTAAATTATACAGTATAGAATTTTTTCTTTCTACTTACAACAGCAATAGCCACTAAAGCAACTCCAGCAACAGAAGCAACCATGGCATAATTCATAAATGCACCAGTATCAGGATTACAATTATCACCAGTACATTTTTGTTCTGTAATTATAACATTTGGACAAGCCTTACCAGTATCACCAGCTTTTAAAGTAGCCTTAACAGTATTGGCATCAAACTCTGCACCTTCAATACATACTTGACCACATTCACCTTGTGATAAGTTTTTTGCTTCATTTTCAACAGTCAATCTAAATGACATCATAGCTGTTTTTTTAGTCTTATTCAAAGTACCAGTATGACTTAATTGAATTTTATGGTTTTCTAAAGTTCTATCATTAATATTACCATCGCTATCTAGAGAATAACCATTAGCAGTATTAGCAACAATTTCATTAATAGTAATATACTTAGATTGGCTCATTGTTATAATAGCAGTTTTTTTACCTGTAATGGCAGCTAAAGCTTCAAAGTTTTTTGTAGTATACTTAGAACTATTATTAGTAGCTGTATCAGGGTCCAAATATACAGTACAAGTAGTCGATGCTCCTACAGTTATTTTATAATTTTCACAATCTATTGTAATCCCACCGACAGCAATAGCTTGCTGATCAGTACTACCACCAGTACTTGGAGTTCCTGTTCCACCAGTACTTGGTTCATCAGCATAAACAGTACCCATACCAACAACACCCATTAATCCGACTAAAAGAATCGCAATTAAATTATTAATTTTTTTCATAAAATTACCTCTCACATTTATCTTTCCCTTATTTTTCATTTTTATGATATCAAATTTCTAAGAAAAAGTAAATTACTTTAAGAAAAATATTTTTAAATAATTGTAAACTATGTTATCATTATATTATAGTTAGAAATTACGAGGTAAACATGCAAAAGATTGAAATTGAATTTAGAAACCAAACTTTAAAAATATATTTAATAGTTAAAGAAAAAAACTTAGATAACACTCTTTTAAACACTAACATCATTAGTAATGAGAAACTCTTATTTTCTCTTGATTATATAGCTAAAAATCAAAAATTAGTTAGCAGTTTTTTAAAAGAAATTTGTTTAGAAAAAAACACTAATTTAATAGTAGCTAACGATATGACTGTTATTAGTACCGTAGCTCCTTGTTTTAAAAATACTCCTATTAACAAAGTATTAATGAATACTAATGAAAACTTTACTTATGAAGCTTATGAAGCTATTAGTAAAATTAATTCTTTAAAAGAAGTTGAGTGCTTATCAATTCCAACTTATTTAATTGAACTTTTTGATAAACAAAATATAAAAGTTATTTCTAAACAAGAAGTCTTATTCTCTTCTCAATTTATGGCCAACAATGATTTAAATAACTATTCAGCTATTTTCTACGCTAAAACTATTAAATTAATGTGTCCTATTGTTACTAATGACTATAATGACTTAAGAACTTTCTTTAAAATTAATAAATATTTAAAGACTATTGAATTATATCGTTTTTTAACCACGGACTTACTTGCTTTAATTGACTTACTTAATGATTTAAGAATTAAAAATATAACTATTGCTATTCATGATAATATTACAGATAAAGATATTATTGAACGTATTAAAGTTATTAAAAAAGAAAATAAGAAACATCATATTAATATTGTTTTAGCTTATTCTAGTGAGTATATTGAATCTAACTATATTAAACAACTAATTGCTACAACTATTAAATCTTGTTGTCTTATTATCATTCTTTTAAGTTTTATGGCCTTTGCCTTTGTCTTTTATAATAATAAAAAATCTTTAGAAAATGTTAATGCTATTAAAGATAATATTACTGAGTATTTAGATAATAAAATAAAAGAAAACGAAGATAATAACCAAGATACGCCAAATCCTGATGATAATAATTCTGGTGAGATTACTGATAATCCCGATAATAATGAAACACCTGATAATCAAGATACCCCAGATACTCCTGATGTTCCTGATAATAATGAGACCCCAACACCTGTTATTGAAGAAAAAAATCCCGTTATTATGGCTTTAAAAGATTTAAATAGTGATACTGTTGGTTGGCTAAATGTTCCCGAAACAACTATTGATTATCCAATCGTTCAAACTACAGATAATGATTATTACTTAAAACATAATTTTAACAAAGCTCGTGATTACAGTGGCTGGGTCTTCATGAATTATGCTAACTCTAGTACTATCATTGACCAAAATACTATTATTTTTGCTCATAATCGTTATTACAGCAAAACTATGTTTGGTACTCTAAGTAGCGTTGGGAAAAAAGCTTGGTACCAAAATGCTAAAAATAACTTAATTACCTATAATGATGTTAACGACGAAATGAAATGGGAAGTATTCGCAGCTTACACTGTTCCCGTTACTGATGATTATTTACAAACTAACTTTAGTAGTCAAGAAGATTTCTTTAACTTTATTAATTTAATCCGTAGTCGTTCCGTTTTCAAAAGTGATGTCCAAATTAATGCTGACGATAAAATTTTGACTTTATCAACCTGTGCCAATACTCAAGACCGCTTTGTTGTCCATGCCGTTTTACGAAAAGACTTACTAAAAAAGAACTAGATTTTCTAAAAAAACAGCTAAAAATTATTAAATTAAGCCTTAAAAAGCTTAAAAATTTGCTTAAAAGTCCCTATTACTTGCGATATGAGACTTTTTTTCTCGTTTTTTTCTTGCTATAATGGGTATATATAATATAAGGATATGATAATTATGGATATAGAAAATGCAAAAAGACTTTTAGAAGAGATTTTAAACTATTCTCTTTATACCGATGATAATTTAAGTACCGAGTTAAAAAGTAAATTAAATGATATCACTACCTCTATTAACCAGAATGCTGATAAAATAAATTTCTTAAAAAGATTAGAGCAATATCGTAGCAATAATAACGCCTACGCCTTCGACCGCTACTTATCAATAATTATTAATAAGCTAGAACTTGCAACTAAAGAAAAACTTACCCTTCTAAATCTTGATATCCCTTATTATCAAACACTAGGTCTTTGGAATAAACTTAATACACCAACTAAACTAAACTATCTTGATAGTAAAAACTTCTTATCTAAACTTGACATTAAAAGAATTAACTATACTATCAATAATAAAAAAGATATGTTAGAAAAGCTAGTAAATCCTATTATCAAAAAAATACCTGAAAACTCTCTTATCTTAAATGACCTCCCTAAAGACTTAATAACTAAGAAAGATTTATTTTCTAAGTTATGTGATAATGTTATTACTAACTATATTAATAAATATTATTACTTAGGTAGCGACTTAAATAAACTTATAAATACTGGTCTAATAAGATATGCTAAAAATTATAGTATCACTCTTTATAACTTAGATAAAGACACTTTAATGAAATCTTTAAATAATACCCCAACTATTCTTACTAAATTAAATCCCGAGCTAACAATTAAGTTAATTGATAAGGATTACTTAGCCTCCCTACTTACGCATAACTTCTCCCGTAATTTAAATAACACCGTTAAAGAACTTAATATGTTAAGTAATAATAATACTAAATATCTAACTCGTGATTACTTAGAAAAATGTCCTAATAATTCTATTTATTTATATAGTCCCGATAATAAACTATTAAATCTATTTAAAAGTAATTATACTTATCTTTTAAAACTTCATAATGATACCTTAGTCTACTTAGTTAATAATAAATTTAGTGAAGAAGAACGAGTTACCTTACTTCGTAATCAAAACTTTATTAATAACTTACCTGACAATTATTTAGAGGCTATTATTAATAAAATGACTTTTCCTAATGTCTTTAATATGCTTCAAAATATTACTATTCTGGGAAAAATGAAAAATATTAATGTTTCTTTAAGAGCCTATGATAAAATTTTTATAACCGGTTACTTAGATTCCCCTGCCTTAGTTAATATAACTGATAATAAAATGTTAAATAATATGTTTAATCTTATTAGTCCCCTAGAAGTTTCTAAATACTTAAGTTATCCTTATATTTATACTAAGTTAAAAACTTATGATATCGTAAATATCTTAATTAATAGTAAACTAAATATTTATACTGATACTCCTAAATTACTTAAAGTTCTAAGATTAGATGAAATCAAGTATTATTTAAATAAATTAATTAATGATGATGCTATCCGTTATGACTTATTATTTAATGACTATACCTTAAAGACTATTCTAGGTATTAATATTTTCTTAAGTAAAGAGGCTAAAGAAGATATTAAATACTTATATGACCTTATTTTAATAAGAGGTAATACAACCTTAGAATGTAATACTAATGACTTAGAAAGCTTTAAAAGTATTGTTGCTTCTTACCACTTATTTGGTCTTACTAAAACTAAAGAATTATATGAAAATGGTAACCAATATAATAGTTTAGAAGAAGTAAATAAAATTGGTACTTCCTTTGTCTCTTACTTCTTTAAAAACTTTAATGACCAAATAGATATTGATGAAATCTTAAGTATTATTACGAGTAAAGACTTTAAAAATCCTAAATTAATTACTCTAGTTAATAAAATGAATACTTATAAATATTCTAATATTACTAATACTAAAGAAGTATTAAAAAATTATTTAGAATACAGTAAAATTAGTGATTATTATGCTTATCAAACAATCAAAACCTTCTTAATAAACTATAATAATTACTTAGAAGAATATCAAACGAGAATGTATGCGAAAAGATTCTTAAAAATCAAATATCAAAATTATCGTCTAAAAGACAACTTATATTATGCATATCAAGAAAAATATACTAAAGAATTTATTAAATTTAAAAAGTTAGAAGTCTTTACTTCCTTCTTAAGAGATAATAAATCTTATTCTACTTGGTTTATTAAAGATAATACTAATCTTATAAATACTTTAAATGACTATTTAAGTAATTATAACTATAAATTAGATATTACTTTAGATAAGATAATTAACCCCTTCTTAGAAGGTATATCTATTTGTGATATTATTAGTAATTTAGGTTATAATAGACCTGCCTACTATGAAATAATTAAGTATGAAAAATCTGAAAAAATAAAACTTACTAAGATTAATAATAAATTAAAAGGTATTTTAAAGAAATTTAATAGTGCTGATAAAATTATTTTACTTAATTATTTAGCCTATGGACTTACCCCTAATATTATAATAGACAAAGAAACTTTAGTAAGTCTTAATAAATATAAACAAACTATTACTAACTTTAATGGTAAAGTAAATGTTAATAAGATTGAATTAAAATTAGACTATATTAGTATTATAAACTTAACTAATGATTTAGAATTAAAAAATTATAGTAAAATTTATCTAGAAACAATTAATATTATAAATTATTTTAAAGGCTTAGCCAGTAAATATATAAGTACTGATATTATAAAACAAGTCTATAAAGATGAATATATTAAAGGCTTAAATGATTATATAATACCCATTAATTCTAGTGATAGTGATATTGTCTTAATTAAACATAAGATGTACTTAGATAAGTTTAAAATGTTATTTAGTAAAATTTCTTTAGAAAAAGAAATAAAATTAAGTGAAGAAGTTAAAAAGCGCTTAATTGCAATTATCCCCTATTTAATTGATAATTATTTTATTGATTTAACTTATAATTATAGTGTATTATTTAAAAATAATATAACTTTAGAAGATATTAATAATTGGAATAAAATAATCGCTTTATTCGGGCAAAAAAATTAAAAAAAGACTTGGCATCAGCCTCGTTTTATGGTAAAATTAAATTACTTACTGATGCGGATGTAGTTTAATGGTAGAGCTTCAGCCTTCCAAGCTGATAACGTGAGTTCGATTCTCATCATCCGCTCCATTAGGTAATTCAACTTACGGACTTAAAAGTTCGTGAGTTTTTATTTTATATAAATACTATAAAAAAAGAGAAAAAAATATCAAAATAATTTCATCCTCTTTTTATATATTTTTAAATTTGGGATTAAAATTTGTGTCTAGCCAGCAATGAATTTGTACTTCCACACAAATTCTACTATAGAAAATTTCATCCTCATATTATTAAAAATTAAAATTTAAATATACATAATTATCCATATTGTAAGATAAATTGTCTTTTATCATTTTGTTAGCAAGTTTGCAACATTTTGAAATTCTTTTGCCATTAAATAATGGATCAATATATCTAATCTTTGCCCCATGATGTACATAATAAACATTTTGAGGTTCTTCTTTTGATATTTTTACTTTCTTAGCATTTTTCCAGATATTGAATATGTCATTATATTTAGAAGATTCTATAATATCTATTACTTCACTTTCTTTTAATTCATATAAATTCTTTTTAGAAATTTTGTTTTCATCACTTAATTTTTTTAGAATATCAGCAATTAATTGCATAGAATATCTAGTTCTATCTTCACGATATATAACGGATAATCGGCTAGTAACCTTAACAAAGTTTCTAGCATTTTTTTTAGTTTTAAATCCTAATTCTATTTCTTTTTCTTCATTGGTTTGTATCTCAATATCATCATATATTTCTTTAATACTTGCTAGATCCAATAGCCTATATGTAAACAGAGCATTTGATAATGAATATTCCAATCGATCAGCAGATAATTTAGGTGTATCATTATCAGCAATAGGATATAAATGGTAATTATCAATTTCTGATATTTCAATATTATCCCTTTTTAATAATTTCTTTATTTCTTTAGAATTTTTTATAATTTCTGTTGTTAAATCTTCTGTTGATTCTTGAGTCATATAATCTCCATTAAGAAAATCTACACAATGCTTAAATGCAGGTGTTGCTATATCGTGAAATAATCCAGACAAGGTTTGCTTTTTATCATGTGTAAAATGCCAAACAATTAAAGCAACTGCAACAGAATGATCTAAACTTGAAAAGAAAAAATCACTTTCAAACAAGTTTGAATATATAGTACCACAAGTAACACTAATATATTGTTGTGATAACAATTCCTTTGTGTTTATATATTCATTTAACCATTCTGGAAAATTTGATTCTAATATTTTAAAATATTTTTTTATTTCTGCATTTAAATTATCATAATATTTTTTCATTTTTTCACGTCCTTACATTGTAAACAGGCTTTACACAATCTTTTGTAATTTAGCATTCAATCCAAGTTAATTTTTTTCTTATATTTTTTTCTAGCTAATTTTTCTTTTTCATTTAATAAATACAAATTTACCACCGACATAATTTCGACTCTAGAAATTTAAATTATAATTATTATACTATAAATTAACAAAATTCTCCATATTTCCGTGGTATTTAAATAATAAATTATATATAATAATTTTAGAAATGAAACATAGTTCGTAACCTGTTGCTCACTTGCTTCATTAGGTAATTCAACTTACAAGTTTGATGCTTGTAAGTTTTTTTATCATTTATAAAATACTACTTAAATTATTTATTATTTTAAACTTGGAGTTCTTAAGCTTACCTTCTCTATCCATTAGTCTAACTTCAAAGCCTTTACTACTAGCTACTTCCAGTAAAGTTTCATTATCATCTATAAATATAGCCTCATTCTTTTTAATATTAAAATCTCTTATCGGATTATCAAAAAAATCACCGTCTTTTTTCAACTGACCATATACTGATGAAACATAAATTTTAGAAAATAAATCAGAAATTCCATATTCTTTTAAAGAAATAAAAACATCAGGCCAGTTATCAGTAAGCAATAACAATTTATACTTTGAGGCTAATCTTTCTAATTCTTCTTTTATATTATCATAAGGTAAGTATTTATCATTTTCATAAGTTCTATTATAAGCAATTTTCTTTACAGTATCATTAGTATATTCAGTATAACCACATTCTAATAAAACCTTACTATAAAATTCTATAAACATATTATATTCTTCTTCAAGACTAGTAATTTGTTTATCTAGTATTTGTTTGTTATTACTTATAGCATTTTCTAAAATCTCTTCATTTATTTTTTTAATATCAATTAATTCTAGAAACTTTGGTGTTATATGCCAATTTCCAGTTGATGGATAAGCCAACACCATTCCAAAATCTAATACAATATATTTCATTAGAACACTCATCTCCTAAACAATTACCTTTATAATAATCTAATCCAAAATTACATATACTTACTGTTCTCATTATATTTCAACCATTTATAATTTTCCCTTTGTTTACATCACAAGTAAGAGTTGGTACTTCTAAACTCAAGTTTTCATCACTAAAAACCAAAGAATTATTTACATCAATATAGCCAACATTTTTATCAACTATAGGTAACATAGTAATCGGATTTTTGCCTAAACCACTAACCATTTCAGAGCCTTTCCATTCTCTATAATTTTGTACAAATCTGTCTCTTCTTGAAATCTCCGTAACACCAGTTTTAGACGATACATTATTTTTAGGATAAGTTCCTATTTGCATAATACTACCACCTTTGCAATAATATAAATTTGGTATTAAATAAAAATTAGCACATCCCCTATTTCCTACTATTTTAGGATACTCAGCAATAACAGCACTTATTTCAAAAGTTTCATTTTTTAATTCCTGATGAGGAGCTGCCAGTAATCCTAAAACATTGCATTTTAATCGATGTTTCATCGTTGCATAAACGCCAAAATCTTGGTCAGAGTATGCCGAATAAATTCCATTAAGATTATGGGTGTGAAAATGCATAACACAAGCATTAATACCTGATGCATCATATTTTTCTAACTCATTTATTAACTCAGTAATATTATCATCAGAAGGCTCTACCGCTCCATTTGTGTAATTACCATCAACAGTGTTAAATCTCGAAGAATAAAAATCAAAATAAAAACAAAGTTTTCCTTTTTCGGATGTAGATTTTCTACCAACAATATAGCAGCCTCTTTCTGCTTCTGTAAGTTTAGTTTCATGAATCAACTCTTTTAAATAATTATACACATTTTCACTAAATATAATTTTAGCACTACTATCTAGTGAAGGTATATCAATAAATTGGTCATAACTTACCGTATTTAATTTGTCCATATTACACTCCTCTTTTTTAAATTATAACATGAAAAAAGATAAAAATATTCTTATTTCTACCTTCTCATATTTTTCAATAACTCTTTAGCGTGTTCCACAGTATATAAAGGAACCGGATTTTTACTAGCACTACCAATATTTAAAGTACTTAAAAATAATAAATTAATAAAGTAAGTCTGTTCTATATTGCGAAACAAATTAACAATTATATCAGGAGTATATTGATAACTACTATCAGCACTCATATTACTAAAAAGCTTTACTGTATCAATAACGCCATTATCTCGGCAATCACGAAATAATTCATCGCAAATATTCGTATATATCCATCTAGCATTTTCGTTGAAGGCATAAGTTATGCCACTTCTCTTTTCGTTTGGAATCGTCTTAACCCCAGCCGCCTTTAGCCACATATTAGCAAAAATAGCCTCTACTTTTAATCTTCCTCTTGGAACCAAAGCCCCAGTTTTAATATCTATAACCTTTAAACTACCCGTACTACTAGAATCAGCAGGAATATACTCATAATTTAAAGCCAACTCTTTTAATTTATCAAAATCAGGAATAAAAATTAATTTGCCTTGAATATTTTCTTTTTTTAAAGTATTCATATTAACTGCTCTTGAAGTTTGAAAATACGGAACTAAAGTAGGATTATATCTACATATTCCAGCTTCATCTAAATAACCAATATAACCACCAGTTTCTTTTTCTTTAGAATCCAATCTCTTACGACTTAACAAATCATCGGCTACCTTTTTCCTCTTATCATCTATAATATTTTGTTCACTATAAATAACATTTTCCTTTAAAACACTTTTACCATTTATATTAACTCTTTCAAAAACATCAAATTTATAATAAGAAATATCATTAATTTTTTGAGGATTATCAGCAGTCCCATGAACCACAATAATTGAGCCATCACTTCTTTTTAAACATTTGGTAACACAATTAAATAGTTTTAATTTTTCAGGACTCTTTTCTATTTCATCACTTGATGCAACCAAACCGTCTTTATCTGAATCACCTTTTTCTATTTTACCAATGTAGGCTGACTTCTTTAGAAAAGAATCAAAAATATTTTGAGCAGAAAATAAAGCATTAACAAAAACATCGAGATAATTATTTGACAGCTTTTCACCATATTTTTTTCTATCAAGATAATATTCTAAGTTTGTTTCACTATAAAGAATCAAGGAAACTTCTTCTTTGCCATAAGAGTCAAGAAAAGTATAATGATACTTATAATAAAAAATTCCATCTAAATAGACATCACCAACTTGTGTAACTATAAATCTAGAATTATCCCGACCAATATACTCATAAGATTTATTATTAAAAACATTAACTCTATTAAGTCCCATTTCTGAGGTCAAAGCATTTACTAATTTTATATCAAAATTTGATAATGTTTGTAAATAATTTTGTGTTTTTTCACCAACTCCTGGAATATGATTTTTAGCAAATATTTTTACTGGTTGTCCAAAGAAAGCTAAAGTACCTGTAATTCCTGAACGATAAGCTGTATTATCCCAAGTTAAATCTATTGGATATTTTTTACCATCAATTTCGATAATATTCCAAGCATGACCATCCATTTCTTCGCCATTGGCATCTTTTCTTGTACATCCTCTAGCATATTCACAATAAATGCCATTTCTATCCATTAGCTCTTTAAAAATCATTGCATACCCAGCACATACTGTATTTTTGGTTATTAAACCACGTAAACTTCTAGTTTCTGAAGATAATTTCTGTTCATGTTTAGGATCATACATTATATTTTCTCTTAAGTAATTATAAATATAAAGCACTTTTTGAATCGTTAACCAATTTCTATCTAAACCAGCTTCAATTTTTTCCATAGCTTCTACTATTTTAATAGCTTCATTTCTTGTATAGATAACCGCTGTGTAAAAATATTCTCCTGTTTCGCCACCTTTATATCTAACATGTTTATACTGCTCTACTCTTTTCTTATCATAACCACCAGCAATTCTTATTACTGCTCTGGGATTAAGTTGTCTTAACATGTTAGAAGTTATACCCTTAGTATTAGCCACTTCAACTAATATATTATCATTAGGATACTTACGATAACAATCATTTATATAATTAACATTAAACGGTTCATTTTCTTTAAAAGTTATTGTATATCGAAAATTATAATGCATAATAATCACTCCGTAAACCAAACCATATTTTCATTTAAAACTAAAATATGATTCTTTTCTAAATTTTTAAATAATTCTAAATTTTTTTCATGTTGTCTTTCATCAATACTTACTCTTTTTAACTTAGGCATATTTTTTAAGAAATCTAAATTAGTAAGATTAGTATTATCTAAGTATATTTCTTCGATATTATTTAAAACTATATCATCAATATCTAAAAGGTTAGAATAAGATAACTGCAAGTATTTTAAATTTACTAATTTATTTATTAAAGTAACACTTACTACCTCACTAATAAGAGTTAGTTCTTCTAAATTTTTAAATAATCTTAAAAACTCATAATCTTTAACATGACAATTTATAATACCAATACTTTTTAAATTAAGTATCCCCAGTACATTAGCGTTTTCTATCTCACAATCTTCTAATACTAAACCATTTAATTTTTTTAAATTTAATAACATCTTACATGCTTCATTTGTTATATAGCCATTTCTTATCGTTAAAGTCTTAACATTTTCTAATTTTAAAACATCATTTAATATATTAATTATATTATCTGTTTCTACCTTTAAATCTATTACAACTTCATCTACCTTTAATAATTCTTCTAAAGTAAAATCATTATCCAACTTATCTAGCTTAAATTCCACATAATTAGCCAATGTCTTATTAGCAAACTTTATCATTACTACTAGACCTTCTTTCATTTAAATTATACCATGAAAAAAGAATAAAAATATTAACAATCTTTATCCTTTCATATTCATTCTTATTATATCTAAATTTTCTTTCTTACCATAAACAGTTATATCTTTTATAATATGGATATTATCACCAAAGTTATAAATCTCATTATTACTAAGACTATTTATTAATTCCTTTATAATTATATATTTATCTTCACAAGATGTCTTTAAATACAAATTGCCATTTGAGCGTACTTCATTTTCTACCTTACAAGCTTCGTTTATTTTATACTCTACTCTTATGTTTTCAATATCAAGTTCCTGATAATTAATACTATCTTTATCATATGTTCTAAGGTATAAATTATCTTGCATAGGAATCTCTATACTTTCTTGTTTTAAATAATTATTACTTAAAGAAGTATCACTAAATCCCACTAAACTAACTAGAGTAAAGCCAATGCCAAAACCTAAAAGAACAACACTACCAATAAATACATTAATCATTATTTTTAAATTACTTTTTCTATTAAAGATAAAATTAAGTAATAATAAGACGACTAAAATATTAATTATTCCTAAAGCTAAACCTGATAAGAATATACCTCCAAAAAATAAGCCTGACTTTACTATCAAAAATGAACATATTAAACTAATGACAATACATACTAAAGTAAAACTTAAAAATAAAACTATTCCTAAACCCATTAGCTTTATAATCCCAATAATAATATTAGTAAGTAAATCAAAAAAGTTATCATCACTACTATTTTTATTTTCTATAACTATTTTATTTGCTTTTATCATATTCTGTTTAAGTCTATCTTGTTTAAAGTTAGTATCACTATCACTACTATTTTTAGTTTCATCTTTAACACCATTATCCTTAATCTCATTATTTACATAAGAAACATAAGTATTATAATACCTTACTTTATATAGCTTAAATAAAATAATGATATTAAATATTAAACCCAAAACAAGATATAAACTACTAAAGACATTATAGATAATAATATAAATATCACGTGGTATCTTTCTTAAAACTTGCTGGATAATAAAACTTCCTATATAAGCCCCACAATTCCAGACAACAAGCATTATAATAACTATTATTATTTGTTCTAAAATAAACTTTATTTTCATTTTTAAGGTCATTTGCCAAAATAATTCAAAGCTATTAATAATGAAATCAAAAATTTTATCAAAGCTTATCCTTACCTTATTTTGAACAACTACGCTTTCCTTTACTTCTTTAATATCCTTATGTAATAAATCATCAATATTTAAATCGAACTCTTTACATAACAATACTATTTTATCCATTTCGGGATAACTTACCTTTGATTCCCATTTACTTATAGCTTGCCTAGATACTCCTAAGATACTGGCTAAGTCTTCTTGACTCAAATTATTTTCTTTTCTTATCTTTTTTAGATTTTCTGCTAAATTACTATTCATCTAAATTCTCCCTTTCTTACGTTAATTTTATCTATTTTTACTGGTTGCACACCACCACTTTTTGGTTGTTTTTTGACAACTTTTAGTTGCTTTTTTATTAATTTTCATAAATTTAAGTATTTTCTACTAAATATAATAAAAAAGTTCTTTTTTAGTTAATTCTAACTATTTAAGAACTTTGTTTTATTTTTCATAATTAATTGTATAATTATTAAGCTCTAGTACCTTAGAAGAATCGGAATATTTAACTGCTGATATAGTATATTTACCATTATTTTCTGGTAGTTTATTATATTCTTTAGTAGTTTCATTGTAAATAAGATAATAAGTAGTATTATCACCTATAAAGGAATTAAGCGATATGACAGGACTTAAAGACTCTACTACTTCTTTATCAGTTATCCAATTAGAATTGTTTTTTATTTCTTCCACTAAATTATCCGTATTTTCTTCCATATAATTAATAGTAATATGCTTAAACTCAGACTTATTGCCCTCAAATGCAGAATAATTACTACCTACCAATTTACTATTAGGAACAGTAAAACCAATTATATCATTAAATCTATAAATGTCATCGTCATTAAAAAGTAAAGAAAATGTTCCAATGAATCCTAATAGAAAGATTGCTAAGAAACCATAAACTAAATTCTTATGATTATTACATCTTTTCTCCCACTTAAAACTCAAAATAATAGAAATAAGAGGAATTGGCAAGAAGTACCAAGCTACCCCAAAATAATTCAAATTATAAAAACCATCGCTAGGATATTTATTAGTTAAATAAACAACTAAATATGCTGCTACTACAACACTTAATAAAGTCAAACAAAATAAGGCATTCAATATAACTTGATATTTTTTCTTATTTTTATTTACAATATCAGCCTCTTTTTTTAATGGTAAGCCAGCAAATTTATCTTGAATAAACGTAATCAATTCATCTGAAGCATTTTCTTTCTTTATATAAATAAAGCCTTTGTTATCTCTTACTTCTAAATAAAAGTTGGATTCTGTTTCAATAAATTTTACAATATCCTTATAGAAAAATTTCTTAGCTAACATTTCATTGCTAATAATTAGATAATCATCATAAAAATCATAATGATTAAGAGAATCATTTTTCTCTATATATTTATTAAATTTCTTAGTCATTCTTTTATCAAAATTAATAGTAAACTCAATTAGATTAATAATTTCTAAAATAATAAATAAAGTTATACCAGTTGAAACACTTCGATAATATGCTGCTATTACAACACAGATAATCAAAATAACAATAGAAATTAACAAAACATTTGACCAATAAACTTTAGGAAAATACTTAAGACAAAGTAAATAATCACTTAATACTATCCTTTCATCCACAGTATAAAGTGGCTTTTCTTTAATTTTTAAAATACTATTTTCCATAAACAAAACTCTCTTCTAGCATCATTATAGCAAAAAACTACTTACCTTTACAGTAAATAGTTTAATATTTATATAATTATTTTTTTATTTCACTTTTTCGATAATTTAAAGCCATACCGATTACAAAAATATTAGCTAGTAAATAAAACCACAATAGTAATATTACTAAGTTAGCAAGACCACCATAAAATACAGAATAATGAGCATAATGATTTATATAAAATGAATAAATCCAAGTTACTACTAACCAACCAATCGAAGTAAATATAGCGCCATAATTAACATTTTTAGAAGGTATTTTGACATCGGGTGCCATAGCATAGATTATCTTTATAAATAAGAAAACAAAAAATAATGAGAATGGACCTTGTAAAAAATTAAATACAGCCTGAATTTTCTCGGTTACAAAAGGATTTAAATTAACATACTTTATTAACTCTATTATTTTATTACCAAACAATGGGAAAATTAAAATAAATAGGAAAAGTAATACAATAAACACTGTCATTACTAAAGCTTTAATCTTACGATAAATATAGCCCTTATCTTCGATACCATAAATCATATTCGAAGTAATAATGACGGCTGAAGCACCACTGGATGCCGTAAAGAAACCAATAAACAAAGTAACGAAGAAAGAAAATGATAAGCCACTTACAGAAACTATCGGAATAATCATTTCACTAATGGTACTTCCAAAGGCCTTAGTCATAAATTCTTCAATAAAATCGATAGATAAATTTAAACCTGCGGCGCCATAACCAATAAGGGTTAAGATAGGTACAATCGAAAGAATAAAAGAAAAAGCAAGATGTCCTGGTAGTATCAGCATTTCTCTTCGATTAAGTACTTCCCAAAAGTTTTTAATAAACTCTTTTACTTTCATTGCTACTCCTTAAGACTATTTTCTTGCTTTTTAATTTTCATATCCTCAACAGCTTCATTCAAAGCATCTTCTACTAATTTTTTATCACTATCAATCATACTATGACCAATAGAGGCACCAAAATCATAAGGCATATTTTTTAACTCTTTAGTTAATTTCTTTATATAACTTACAACTTGTCTTTCATCATAGCCAACTAAATAAATTAAAAATTCCGTTCCGTCAGTTCTTACAATATCACTATTATCAAGTTGTGTTCTAATTAAGATATTAGCGGCTGCTTTAATTTGGGCATCGCCTTTTTCGTATCCTAAAGTATCATTTATTTCTTGAATTCTATTTAAATCAACAACTACCATAGCTTGAGGATAAATAGTATTTTTATTCCAAGATGACGCATTTTCCATTAAATAATTACGATTCTTTAATGAAGTTAATTGGTCAATATATCTTATTTTTTCTTCTTTTTTAATCTTTTTCGATATCTTAATTTTTCTAGCTCTTTTATATAAAACATAAATTAAAATAACAAATATTATTAAGAAATATAGTATATATTTAGCTATTGTTCCTAAAATAGTACCACTATCTAAAGTCTTTTTATAACTATTTAGACCCTCTACTCTTATCATACTAGCATCACTTAAACTAATATATGCTTTAAATAATTTAGTAAAGGCATTATCTTCTCTAACTTTAAAAGTATAAGGAATATTTAAGCTATTTGTATATCTTGGACTATAATCTTTTAAAGTTGTACTAGCAACATCTAAATAAGTATCATAATCAACTACAGCAATCGCTCCATTCTTAGCAAGCTTTTTTAAATCACTAGTCTTTTTATAAGTTTTTAAATCAATACCATTTATATTTTTTAAATTTTCATAAATAATACTGTCTTGCATTACATATACAGTTTGATTTTGCAGCGAGTTCAAAGAATTAACTACTATATCATTCTTACGACTTGCTATAACATAATATTTTAAATCCATATTGGTTGTTATAGTTTGATAATTATTTGTTAAATTATAATAGTTAAAATATAAATCAATAGAATTATTATTAATTGCATTAGTTAATTGTTTATAAGTACGATATTTAATATATTTAAAATCAACACCAGCCATTTCACTAAAGTTTTTTAAGTAAACAGATACAATGCCACCATAATTACCACCTAAAATAATTTCATAAGGGTTATTATTTACAAAGCCGTAATTATAAATACGTGATGTTAATTCTTTTTGCTCTACTTCACTTAACTTAATACTTTTTACTAAAGTATTTTTTAAATTAGTATTAAAAGCATTTTTATATTTTTTACTTTGCCATTTATTATAATATTTTTTGATAACACTACTAAAGTTATCATCTAACATATAGTAACCATAATATTTCTTTATATCACTAAATTCATAAACAACACTATAGTTTTTTTCTAAGATATCACTAGTTAATTCATACTTAGGTACCATTATGTATTCTAAATCTTTATTAAAGCTTTCTTTTAAGGCATCATAAGTATCAAAACTAGTAAATTCGATATTTTTATCTTCATTAAAATAGCCTTTAATATAATCGGCATCACTTTTTAAAACACCTATTTTAATATCTTTTATAGCTTCAATATTATTATAATAAACATAATCTTTCTTTAATAAAACGTAATTATCAGCATAAAATTCTACAAATTTATCATTTTTCGTATTAGTAGCAATAAAACCACTAGTAATATTTTCATCTTTACTAGTATAAGTTACCGGATTTATTTTTAGGTTATATTCTTTGCCTAAATCATTTAGAAAATCATAAAATACACCTGACCCACTTTTGCCAAAGATATCTAAGTCATTAATAACATTAACATTTAAAACGGTTGATAAATTATTATTAATCCATTTGTTTTCTTCAACTGTCAATTTATTTTCATCATTTAGGATATTTACAACAACTAAAGAAACTACTGCAACTATTATTATACCCACAAATAATATGAAAATCAGTCTAACTTTTCTTGCCATTTTACTCACCATCATCACTTACTGGATTATTATTATTCCAAATTAAGTTTGTACCATTAACATTCTTTGAACCCATGATTGTAAAACCATCACTTGCTTCATTTTTTTCACTTACTAAAGTAAAATGAATATCATAGAAAGCTTTTTCTTCATCACTAAATTGTTCTAAAGTTTTAACAGCGATTGCTTTTGATGTTTCTAAATCAGCGCCAGCGTTAAAGGCAATACGAATATAAATGATTTTACCACTTACTTCGACCTTAGCATCTTTAACATTCTTTCTTTGTTTGATATCATCGACAACACTATTTTTTTTATCATCAGTTATCGCAACTGCCTCAATGCCATCTAATCTATCACCATACTTTGACCCACCATTACCAAAATAGAAATATTTAAGTAAAAGAGCCGCACTAATACCTACACAAGCAATAATGATTAAAATCATAAAACATATTGCTTTATTATCACGAATAAATTTTTTCAAAATTACACCTCTTTCTGTAAATTGATTATACTATATATTTTTAATTTTTACTAGTTTGGGATAAAAAACTTTCTAAAGTATCTGGATTCCAAATCGTAATACCAAGACTCATTGCCTTATCATATTTTGAACCAGGAGCATCGCCTACGATAACAACATCGGTCTTTTTACTAACTGATTCGACAGTAAATCCGCCACGTAATTCAATTTCTTTTTTAATCTCATCACGACTACGTCCGGGAATAGTACCAGTAATAACAAATTTTTTATCTTGGAAATTAGCATCTATTATCTTTTTCTCACCTAAGTAATTCATATTAAGACCAAGTTCTTCTAACTTAGATATTAAAATTCTATTCTTTGGATTATCAAAATAATTACTAATATTAGTAGCTAAAACATTGCCTATATCTTTAATATTTTGTAATTCTTCTATCGATGCATTCATCAAATTACGCATCGTCTCATATCGGGACGCTAATAACTTTGCTGACTTTACACCAATACCACTTATGCCTAAACCATTAATTAGTCTTTCTAAAGAATTATGTTTACTATTTTCAATCGAAATTAATAAATTACTAACACTCTTATTACCAAAGCCTTCTAATTCAATTAAATCTTCCTTATCTTTGCTTAAATTGTAAATATCTGGTATATCTTTAATTAAGCCCATGTTGTAGAAATCCTCAACAATTTGTTCGCCTAAGCCGTCAATATTCATAGCATCTCTAGAAATAAAGTGAATTAAAGCATTAATTTGTCTAGCAGGACAAGCCTCATTTGGACAATATAAATCAATTTTAGAATCTGTTAGTTCTAACTTCGTACCACAAATAGGACAATTAGTAATCATTTTATAGTCTTTTTCGACACCACTACGACGTTCTAAAACAGGTCCTACTACCTCTGGAATAACATCACCAGCTTTATGTAAATAAACATAATCCCCTATTTTTAAATCTTTACTTACTATATAAGGATAGTTATGTAAGGTAGCTCTTCTAATTGTTGAACCTGCTACTTTAATAGGCTCTAAAACGGCATTTGGGGTTATCTGACCAGTACGTCCTACAGTACAAACTATATCGGTTAAGCGTGTAATAACTTTTTCGGCAGGAAACTTATAAGCAACTGCCCATTTTGGATACTTTACGGTATAACCTAACGTCTTTTGGGCACTTAAATCATTAACTTTAATAACAATACCATCTATTTCATAAGGAAGTTCTGGTCTATGAATAGTCCAATAATCAATATAAGCTAAAACTTCATCAATATTTTTACAAATTCTATTATTAGGGTTTACTGGTAAGCCGCAGGCTTTAAGTAAATCTAAAGTATCACTATGATGTTTTAAATCTGTATTAGGTAAATGGTACAAAACAATATCTAAATTACGTTCACGAGTAATACTACTATCTAACTGACGAATAGATCCAGCCGCTGCATTTCTTGGATTTTGAAATAATTGTAAGCCGTTTTTAGCACGTTCTTCATTTAATTTATTAAACACTTTCTTTTGCATATAAATTTCCCCACGAACTTCAAGGTCAATTTTTTTATGCAAAGTAAGAGGCAGTTTCTTTATTGTACGCACATTATGGGTAATATCTTCCCCAATAACACCGTCCCCACGAGTTGCTGCTGATACAAAAGCACCATCTTTATATATTAAAGATACAGCAAGCCCGTCCATTTTAAGTTCACAAGAGTAAGCAACATCACCTACTTCTTTTCTAACCTTATTATCAAAATCTCTAACCTCATCATAGTTAAATACATCTGATAAACTAAACATTGGAGTTGGATGTGTTACCTTCTTAAACTCTGCAATTACTTCGTTTCCAACCTTACTAGTAGGTGAATTTTTTAATTTATATTCTGGATATTCATTTTCTAACTTAATTAACTCATCCATTAAAGAATCATATTCATTATCTGTTAAAGTTGGATTATCATTAACATAATATTCTACATTAGCTTTATTTAAAACATTACATAAATATTCTATTCTTTCTTTGATATTAGTATTATTTAACATAAATATTATTCCTTTCATACTCATTAATTTTATCACTTTTTAGGCAGTTAAAAAAGTACAAAGAACGAACTTTGTACCCAATTTTAAAATTAATCGATACTTAAATTTTTTTCTGAAAACTTATTTTACCAAATGGTTATAAAATATTATCAAATAGTTATAAAACATTATTAAATAGTTATAAAACACTATCAAATATTTCAAATTAATACATAAACATTACTTAACGCAAATTCCATAAAGGGTCATGATAAGTCATAGCCAAATTACGTTTATATTCAGCTTGAATTGTTTTATCTAAATTTTGCATGGCTCTTCTTAGCCCTCTTTTTAAGAGCAAAAATCTAACATATCTAAGAGTTGGCACTACGGTATCAGGTGATGTAGCTAGCCATTCATTAATCTCAGTATCAGATTCTTGTACAGCACTTTGATATATTTTTTTGGCGTCACTAATCTGTTTATCACTTAATTTTTCTAAAATTAAATCTTCGAGTTTAGTATCTAAAGATTCATAAATTAAAGCTCTTTCTTCTTTGCTCAAATTTTTCTTTGGATACTTCTTTAAAGCTTTTAAAAGCGTTAACTCTTCTTGATAAGTTCTTAATTTTTCTCTTTCTTGTTTAGTTAAATCTTTAGCTTTTTTATTTGTTATAATATCCATTTCTTTTTTTGTATTAAAATCAACATAAGATAGCCAAAAAATCCATTCTTTAATTAAATCATCTGGTGATTTAAAAGTCATTAAATCAGGACTTTTTATTAGAATTACACTGCCACCACTTTCATTCATTTCTCTAAAAATCATATCGTTTTTACTCATCTAAAATACCTAAACTAATTAATTCTAAATTAACAAGTTATCCTTTCTTAACTAACATTATCTATATTAAGCTAGTTTTTATCTTAATTCAATCATTTTTTTCTATTTATCCCTTTTTTCAAAAACAAACACTACCTATTTCATTGTCAAATTAAAAAAAGCATGAATTATATTCACACTTAAATTATTTTCTAGTAGGAAGAAAGAACTCGCTATATTCTTGTACTTTGCTGTTTAAAGCTCGAAATGGTCTTGATTTTTCAAAAAGTTCTTCCTTTGATTTTCTAGCGCTTACTTGATACTGGTATTTTAAAATAAGATATGTAGCATAACGAAACGCCGGAATATTAACATTCTTCAACTTAGTAATTTCGGCTTTAATCTCTTCATCAGTCATTTCTAAAGTACTTCCATATAATCTTAAGGCATTATCATAATCACTACTAGATAATCTTCTTAAAATTACTTTTTCTATGGAGCCTGTTAAATACTTTTGAACTAATTTACAATCAGCATCATCAGCTTCTCCCTTAGAATATCTTTTCAAAGCTTTAAGAAGACTTAATTCTTCCTGATAGGCATTTAAAACGTTTCTTTCTTCATGACTAACATATTTCATGCCTTTTAATATTTCTAGTAATTCTTTATCTTCATTATTTATATAGGAAAGCCAATAAATCCATTCTTTAATAAGTTTGTCTTTGGTTTCAAAAATTTCTAAATCAGCTTTATCATCCAAACCAACTTTCTTTATTTCATCAATCATAATATTATCTTTACTTATACGATTTATAATTTAGAAAACCATAAATACAAGTACCTTTCTTAATTAAATACTACTCTTCAAAATCACATTCTGAATTAGAACAAGCAATTTTTTTACCTTTCTTAACTAAAATACTCTTACATTTTGGACAGAATTTATTAATTGGTTCATACCAGCTAGCAAAATCACACTTCGGATAATTTGAGCAACCATAAAAATCTTTGCCACGTCTTGTTTTCTTAAGTAGTATTTTTCCATCACATTTAGGACAATCCATTATCTCAATTTGAACTGGTTTTTCTTTCTTAATATATTTACAAGTTGGATAATTAGAGCAAGCCGTAAATTTACCAAAGCGACCATTTCTAACTACTAAAGGGCTATTACATTCTGGACATAATTCACCTGTTTCTTCGGCTGGTTTCTTTTCCATATGATGGAAAGCATCTTGAACAAGTGGTTCAAATTCCCCATAGAATTTTTTTAACAATTCAATATTATTTAACTTATCATCAGCAATTAAATCTAAATCATTCTCCATATTAGCCGTATATTTAACATTAACTATCTTACTAAAATATTCTTGTAATTTATCGGTAGTTTCAATGCCAATATCCGTTGGTACAAACTTCTTATCTTCTAAAGTTACATAACTTCTGGTTTTTAAAGTATCAATAATTGTAGCATAAGTACTTGGTCTACCTATTCCTAAAGATTCTAATTCTTTAATTAAACTACTTTCCGTATATCTTGGGGCTGGTTTCGTAAAATGTTGAGTTTTGACTACATCATCAGTACTTAAAGTTTCTCCTTCTTGTAATTCTGGTAAAATAACATCTTCTTGATCTTCATACTTAGCATAAACTTTTAAATAACCATCAAAGGTTAAAATAGAACCCGTCGTTTTAAATTTATAATCATTATTATCTAAAATAACCGTTGTGCTTTCGACTTTAGCATCAGCCATTAAACTAGATAAAGTCTTATAATAAATAATACTATATAATTTGTATTCATCAGGAGTTAAATAAGCCTTAAGACTTTCAGGGGTACGATTTATCGAAGTTGGTCTAATACCTTCATGGGCATCTTGCATATTTTCATCTTTTTTACCCACTTTAACCGAACCAACATACTTTTTACCATAATTTTCTTCAATATATTGTAAGGTATCATTAATAAATATTGGCGACATACGAACTGAATCGGTACGCATATAAGTAATTAAACCAATTGTTTCACTGCCAATATCTATACCTTCATATAATTTTTGGGCCACTTTCATGGTCTTTGATGATGCAAAACCTAAACGATTAACGGCAGTTTGCTGTAAAGTTGAAGTTTTAAATATTGGTTTAGAAGGTCTTTTCTTACTCTTTTTCGTAACGGATTCAATTTTATAATCCAATCCTAATTTATTAAGAATCGCATCAGCAGCCTCTTCATTTTTAATTTCTAAATCTTTATCTTGATATTTAAAAAGTTCCGCATTAAAATCTTTAAAATTAGCGGTTATACTCCAATATTCTTCTGGAATAAAGGCTTTAATTTCTCGTTCACGGTCAACAATTAACTTTAGTGCAACCGATTGAACACGTCCAGCTGACTTACCACCCGTTTTAGATTGCATTAATTTAGATAATCTAAAGCCGATAATACGGTCAAGCATTCTTCTAGTTTCTTGAGATTTTACTAAATTATCATCAATCTTTCTCGGATGCTTAAATGCTTCTATTACAGCAGGTTTCGTAATTTCATGAAACTCAATGCGGTCATAATCCTTATCTTTTAATTTTAAAGTATCAAATAAATGCCAAGATATAGCTTCTCCTTCGCGGTCGGGATCGCTTGCTAGATATATTCTATTTGCTTCTTTCACATCTTTTTTTAATTCTTTAATAATACTAGATTTACCTTTAATAGCAACATAATCGGGTTTAAAATCATTTTCCACATCGATTCCTAAACCATATTTACCTTTAGTTGAAAGGTCTCTAATATGTCCTTTACTAGATACTACTTTATAATCACTACCTAAGTATTTTTCAATTGTTTTACTTTTAGCAGGGGACTCTACTATTACTAAGTTTTTCTTCTTTTCCATAACATCACTTTCTTTTTTATATTTTAATTTTATTATTTAATATTTTATTTCTCTTTTAGCCATTTTATTATCCAAAAATGTCAAACGCTGTAATAGTAACATAGTATTTTTATCTTTTCAAGTAGCAAAATCAAAAAAAGTAAGATAAATTCTTACTCTATACTATTTACAAAAGGAAAGGAAGTATATCCATCAATATAATCTTTTAACATATTAGAAATTGTAATATATTTATAATTTTTAATCTGATTTAATTCAGATTTTAAGATACCAGTATAATCTCGATACACTTTGGAAATTAATTTCTTGTCATTTTGATTTATTAACATTATATTATAAAGTCTATTTAATTTATCATCAGGAGTAACCTCATCTGAAATATATCCTTCTAATCTCGCAGTCATTTGGGCTTGTAAAAAGTTTAGTTCTGGGTATTTGCTCATAATTTCCTTTGCTACTAATAGTACCCTATCTTCTTCTAATAAATTACCATTATACTCATATTTCATTTTAACATCTTCCCTTTTCCTTAAAGGCAGCATCATTTATTCTTTTAACATCTTCAAAAGTTATATGAATTTCTTCTTCTGCTCCCACTAATAATTCTTCTAAATAATGACTATTTAAATTGTTTACTACAGTTTGTAAACTTCTAGCCCCTGTATTTAAATCATATGCCGCCTCAGCAATTAAATCATAAGCATCTTCATCAATTACCAATTTTTTACCGAAAGAAAAAACCAACGTTTTAAAGCCAATTAAAGGGCTAATTTTTGATTCTAGTAATATTTTCTTTAAATCACTCTTACTATAATCTTTAGTATGAACATATGTATTAAAACGGCCAACTAATTCCTTTTCAAAACCCATCTTTATTAAGTCCTCCGGAGTAATTGAATAATCTTTGGCTTTAGTTGACTCATCATATTTGACGTTAAAACCAATTGGTCGCGATGATGACATTTGCATTTTATCATTTCTTAAATTAGTTAAGGCTCCCAAACACACAAAGGTTAATTTTGAAGTATCAAACTCTACAGTTTGACCTTTATCTACTTCAATAGTATATTTGCCACCACCTAAAAAGTCTAATAATTGGTGTTGAACAGCGGTTTTCATAGTTAAATCTCTCGAACTATTATTTACTATTTTATCTAATTCATCTAAAACCACTATTCCTCTTTCGGCTTTACTTAAATCACCACCAGACTTAACATATAACTCTTTTAAAATATCCGTTATATTACCACCAACATAGCCAGAAGCAGAATAATTAGTAATTGATGTCGCAACAAAAGGTAGTCCTAAATTATCAGTTATATCCTTAGTTATAGCAGTTTTGCCAGTTCCACTAGGACCATCAATAAACATAATTGAGCGAGTTCCACTAGGTATATTGGGGATACTTGCAAGTTTTTGATTCTTGATTATATTAAAAAATAACAACTTAGCGGCATTCTCTTGCCCAATAAATTTCTGTTCTATCGATGCTAGCATTTTTTTAATTTCTTCAGGACTACTCACAATACTTGTTTTACTTTTTGCGTCTTCAGTTTGAGCATCAAAAACCGGTGAGCTATCATCTTCCGTAATTGTTTTTTCGGCTAAAGTTTGACTTACAGTAGTTTGATTATCATTTTCTTTTATAAAAGTGTCTAATTCAGTAGATTTTTTATTTTTAGTAAAGGTAATACTTTTCTCTTTAATCATCTCATCATTAAGAAAATTCATAAATTTAAAATATAAACTGTCTGTAACTTCTGAGGGATTGTGAGCAACATTTGGCTTACCATCCAATCTATTAAACATTTCCCAAACAAATTTATAATGCAGTATGCTCCAAGCAATTACATTTGGGCTTAAAATATTAATGTCTACGTCTTCATTAGAATGTTTTGCTCTAAAATTTATTTTTTCTTGATTCAAAAATTTCATTATTTCTCTTACTATCTCTTCAAATTCGTAATAGCGATAATCCCGTTCATAATTGGTGCTACTTTCTTGTTCAAAAGAATAGGAATGTACATATTCATCATTAAGTATATAAATATCTATTTCTAATTTATCAATAAATTTTGGATTTAAATCATTTAAAAATTTTTGGAATTTCTCATTACTTTGTATAATAGTCATTAATAAAATGTAGCAATCCAATTCTTTACAATCCGAATCCATCGCCACTTTATTACCATTAATTCTTCTATTAATGGCTGCATTTATAACTTTTTTAGTTTCTTCTGGTAAATTTTCATAACTGTAATTCATATTAATCCTCCATATTATATATAATATATTACCATAAATTTTAAAAAAAGAGTAATTTCTTACTCCCATTTAAATAATTTGGTTTTTTTACTTCTAATTATTATCAGTAGTAGTATCATTACTATTAATATCATCTTCACTACTCTTTAAACCATTTTCTAAATAAGCAAAATAATTAGTCTTTATAGCCAAATTATCCATTTTCATTTCATTTTTAACTTTGGTATTAATACTTATTATTTCTTCATCAGTATACTTATCAGAGCCGATATAATTTATTTTACTCTTAGTAGCATCATAATAAGCCTTATCAGTACGCCAAGACCCATCGGCAAAAACTACAATTCCTTCGTAAGAATCACTTAAAAGATCGGTACCACCATAAAGACGAGGATCATAATCTAAAGCAAATAGATTAGCCATAGTTGGTAAAATATTAACAAAAGTTGTATAATCATCAAACTTTTTAGCCTCTAGGCTTGGATTATAAATAATAAATGGTGTTCTATCGGTATCGCCATTACTTGATGTATCATACTTGGCTATCTGAGCAAAAGCCTCATCACTTAAGCCATAAGGATAATGATCAGCAAATAACATAATTACAGTATCTTCTAACTTACCAGAATCTTCTAATTCCTGGAGCAACTCTCCTATAGCATTATCAACTATCTTTAACTTCGACATATATCTTTTAGCCGTCATATCCCAATCTTCATCTTTATATAAATCTAAATACATATCACCGGTTTTACTAGAATTCTTATAAGTCATATGACTAGATACCGTTGTTAACCATGCCATATATTTATCTTCATCAATAAAGTGAGGTACAGCCTTTTCTATAAGCTCAACATCACTTGGCCAAGGTTGATATTCACTTCCTAATTTAATTCCTAATTTATTAACATCATAATAATTTTGACTGCCCATATTAGGATGATATATACTTCGGTAATAAAAGTAATCTGTATAATCATGATAACTACTCGTATGATAATTAGCCCTATTAAATAAGTTAAATAATGATTCATAATAGGTATTATCTTTATAAGTATTGATAGTACAAGTATTATTAATGGTATATAAAGATGTTATCCCAGTCATTTCATTATTACCAGTTGAACAAGCATTTCTTGGAGAGAAAGCATTTTCCCAAGACCACCCATTATTATATAGTTTAGCAAAATTAGGAAAATATTCAGGGTAATCTTTTAAAACATTACTACCAGATTCAATCATTAAAACAATTAAATTTTTTCCTTTAAACATCCCTGTATAATCATTTTTACTCGTAATTTCTTTACTCATAAAATAACTGTTTAAAGTTTTATAATCTTTATTAGTTTCTGTCTCTTGTAGGGCATCCCAAGCCGTATCATCAATAATTCTACTATAATTAGTTACTTCTTTAGGTTCATGTTTTACAAATGTCTCCGTTGTTTGTTCATGTTTAATAACTAATGATTTAATATCTAAAAATTCATAACCTAAAAGTCCATATTGACTAACAGCAATATTTTGCATCGAAGGATTTTTAAATAATTCTTTATTACTTACAATTTGCATTTTATCTTGCATAAAATCCCAGTTAACAGTGCCATAATAAAGACCGGCCACAATAATAGTTACAAAAACAGTTAAACAACGCACTACATTATATTTATATTTCTTACTTTTATCAATAAACTTTTTTTCTAAAAAAATAAAATATAAAACATATAAAATAGGTATTATAAAAAGCGTATAAAACCAAGGATTAAGACTCGTAAAAAAGTCGCCAATAAAATATTCGATAGCATGGGCTTGACTTGCGGTTCCTAAGGACATATAAGTACCTAAGTAATTATGCATTCCGCCTTGGGCTGTAAATAAAATTCCTAAAAGAAATAATAAAACACAAACTATTATATTTGCATACTTTCGTTTAAAAAAACTAATAAGTAAAGAAATAATATTACTTAATATAATACATCCTAAAAAGATTCTTAAACTTGACCAATTAAAAACACTTAAACCCATAATTACTTTAAAAAATATTTCTAAAAGAAATATTCCTATAGTTAATAAACAACTATAACAAACAACTTTATTATTATAAATTTTTTTCATACTTTACTTCCTTTTTACTACATTATCAATTATACTTTTATTTAATTAAATTTTCTACTTAAAATTTCTTATTTTACAGCCTTTGTTATAATTATTTTTTATATTTTTTAACTGGTCCATAACTAAAGCGATAATTATCTAAAGGACCGTACTTTTCTAACATTTCTAAGTGAAACTTTGTTGGATAACCTTTATGGTTTTTAAAACCGTACATCGGGTATAAATCATCTAACTCATCCATCATATGATCTCTAGTTACTTTAGCAACAATGCTAGCGGCCGCTATAGAAGCCGAAGTAGCATCTCCATGAATAATACTAGTACTTGGCATTGCAAGATCAAGAGGCATCGCATCAATTAAAACATGTTCAGGTTTTATTTT
>CAKOSN010000018.1 GCA_934102255.1 uncultured Bacilli bacterium
AATAAACAAATTATTTTAGAACAGTGTGATAAAATTAAAAATGTGGTTACGGAAGCTACACAAAATGAAGAAGAAGCAAGAAGTAATGCTGAAAAATTTAAAGGTATTAAAGAAGAAAATACTAAATTATTAGATTTATTAAACAAAACTAAAGATATTTATTGGGAAATGGAAAGAATTCTAAGAATTATCGAAATTGATAAAGAATATGATAATACAGATAATGAATTAGAGAATTTAAAGATTAATGTTAAGGATTTAATTGATAAACTAAGAGATAATACAGCTGAATTAGAAAAATATGATTCTGTAAAAGAAACTGTTGAATTCTACACTGAAGCTTTAAAAGATGCTACTGATTTTATTTCTGGCAATGATACAGTATCAGAAGAGTCAGAAGTACATGATGATGAAGATAAAGAAGTTCCTTTTAGTTTTGACGATAACAATGACTTTAATTTTGATTTCGATAATGATATCTTTGGAAGTAATGATGAAGAAGCTACTACAGAAAGTACAGAAGAAAATGTATCAGAAGAACCTGTTGTTTCAAGCGATGAAGAAAAAGATAACGATTTAGATGCTTCATTTGATTTCTCATCAATGTATGGTTTTACTGATGATAATACTGTCGATACTCATGATGATAGACAAAAAGTAGTAGATGTTACTGATTTAACTACTGATGAAGAAGAAGAAAAAGATAATGTTATTGAAGAAAAGTCTACTGATGAATCTGATGATTCTATGGAAGACAATTCCTTAAGTGAATTAAATGATTTATTTAATTATTTAAATAATGATGATAGTTTCAATAACTAGTAGGAGTTATTTATGGGCTTGAGAACTAATACAATAATTACTTTAGAAAATAATGAAAAATATGTAGTTTTAAATGAGACTATGTATGGTGGAACTAAATATTTCTTAGTAATGGGAATAGATGATAAATTAGAAATGGTTCCAAATAAGGTTAAAATTTTAGAAGAAATTATAGATGGTGCAGATATTTATGTTGATACTGTAACTGATACTAATTTAATTTCAATATTAACTAGATTATTAAAGGCTCAGATGTAGCCTTTTTTAAATGCTTTTAATTTATTTTTGAGATAAATAAAAATTTTATATATATAACTTTTAGCGTTTAAATGTTTTTTGCTATATAAATTCAATCTATATTCAATTATAGATAAATAAAGTAATAAAAAAACTAGAAGATTATTCTAGTTAATAGCTATATAGTACTCAAGCTGTAATCTTGAGTTATTTTTTATTGGTGGAGCAGAGGAGAGTTGAACTCCTGTCCAAATATCTAAACCTTAGACTTCTACAAGTTTAGTTAAAACTTGAATTTCATTATAAAAATGGCTTTAACTTACCTTATTTATAACTAGATTAGATAGTGTTTATCACTTTATTCTAATCAAATAAAATGATATAACCTGCTAATATGATACTTAAACTAAATCACAGATAAATTTAGGATAAGCAGCTCCAATGCTTACTTAAGCAAATGAAGGAGCAAAATTGAAACCAAAGTTTCCTTCTGTTTCGTCATTTAAATTTAATTGAAAATTTAAAGTCGTTTTCATGACTACTTGCCATCTAAAATTTACAAATATCTGTCGAAACCAATGCTGCCCCGTAAGTAGATTATATCATAGTGAATACCGATTGACAAGATGTGTATTTTGTGTTAATATATGTGGCGAAAAACAACTTGAGATATACCTGAAAGAGTAAATTGATTGGGGGAATCAATATGGAAAATAAAATATCAAGAAGAAATTTTTTAAAGGGCGCTGGTGCTGTTGCGGCTGGTGTTGCTTTATCAAATGTTGAAGTAAAAGCAGAAGCTGCAACACCATCATTTAATGATGTGTATGGTTCATTTGTAAATGCATATGCAGATGGAAATGTTGGCACAAACGAAAATATCTATGGCATTCAAATAACAATGGGCAATGTTGAACAATTCGATGTTACTTATAGAGGAAAAAAATTCATTTATGAGTATTATGCTAATTGTATGAAAAATAAAAGCAAAGGTTCATTATCAAGCTTTTATAAGGATGCTAATCAAAAAGCTTTCTTAGACCAATGTGAGGCATTTTTACATCATTTATCTGTTTATCCAAATGATACAACAGTAGCTACTAATTTCTTAAATTATGTAAAAGATAATATGCTTATAAAGGGTAATAAAACTGCTGAAGGTGATTTTGCTAACTTTGATGCACATTATTTTAAAGACGTAGCATTATTTGAAACTGTATGCGAAATGGTTCAAGTAGCTTGGGATAAAGTACCTGCTATTAAATCATTACGTCAAAATACTAAGCCTGAAAATATGGGTGATACTGATAGTTATTGGTGTGCTCAAGTAATAATTGATCAATGTGCTGGTAGAAGTGATACAAGTGATAGAGAAGGTCATCCAAGACATTCTGGTATTACAAAAGGTAACACTCAATATGAAGAATTGATTATGCTTAATTATTTTGCGCCTAATAAAGAAGCTCAAAAAATGGTTATTAGAAGTTTATACACTATTTTTACTGGTGCAGAATTGTGTGATATATTGAATATAACACCTGCTGAATACGCTACAATTAAGTCTGAATTACAAAAACAATATGGCATTTCTCTAACTAATGGTATTGATACTGAAAATGGTATTGAAAATACTATCGTTCCTAGTACTATTATTGCTTTAGCTGATAAATGTCCTGAAGTTATTGCTGATGAGGATATAGAAGCTGCAAATGCTATTTACTTCAATGCACTTAATAATGCTTCTGGTGTGTATGCTAAAGCTGTAAATAGAGTTGATGCTAAAAATGAAGAAGAAAAAGTTATAGATCTTGATAAGATTTATAATGTAGATATGTTTGCAGAAACTAAGAGTAATTCAAGAACAAGAAAAATTGCATAATAAAGGGGGATTTATATTATGTATGAAGATAATAAATATCAAATAAAAATTAATTGGAAAAATATCTTATTCGTAGTTGGTATAATTGCTTTAACTGTTATAGTTATGATGATTGTTATGCCTAAGACAAATAAAGATGCTAACTTTAAACAAGCTTTTACAACTAATTTGAACATTATGAAAGAAGCTGCTAAAAGTTATTATACTTCTAGCGGTAATATGCCAGAAAATATTGGTGAATCATCAACTATTAACTTAGAAAGTATGATTAGTAAAAAATTAGTTTCTGACTTTGTTGATAAGAATAACAAATCTTGTAATAAAACTAACTCTTATGCTCAAATTACTAAGACTGGTACAAGTGAATATGTTTTAAAAACTCAACTTGCTTGTGATACTTCAAGTGATTATGTGTTAGAAACTATTACTACTAGTAATACTACTAATAATAACGTAGCATCTGATACAGGTAAAGATACAACTGATAAATCAGATGATAAACAAAATGATAGTGTTAATAACAATGAAGATGATGATGAAGATAAATTAAAAGATGGTGAAACAGTTGATAAAGACGGTAACGTTATTAAGACTGTTAAAGAATATGAATTTAAGAAACCTATTTATAATACAAAGAATACTTATCGTTGTGAAGATGGTTATAAATTAGATTCTAATACCAATAAATGTTATAAAGAAAGTACTGGAGAAACAATTCCAGCCACACCAATTTATTTTGAAGATAGTACAACTGTAACTGAAGCTAAGAAAAATACTACTGGTGGTTATGATGAAACTGCTACTCCAAATAAAGAAGTAGATAAGACTGAAACTAAATGTCCTGATGGATATACAGAAGTAAATAATACATGTGTTAAATATGTAGAAGCAACTGTAACTCCTGGTACAACAACTTATACTTGTGATACTGCTAATGGTTATAATTATAATGAAAAAACTAAGAAATGTGAAAAAGTTATTACTGTTGCAGCTAGAAGACAAGAAACATCTAGTACATCTGTAAGTTGTAAATATACTGAAGATAAGTTAAACGGTACTACATGTTCTTATAAACCAACAACTAATGAAGTTTGTTCGTGTCCAAGCGGTACTACCGAAGGCTGGTTTGGTTTTTGTGTAAGAACAACAACTTCTGAGTCTTGTAGTTGTCCAAGTGGTACAACAGAAACTGCTAATGGATTATGTAAGAGAGAAAACAATAATCAAACTTGTTCATGTCCAAGCGGTACTACAGAGACTGCTAATGGTATGTGTAGAAGTGAAGGAAGCAAGACTCCTGCTCAATGGGATAATGGTAAAGATGCTGGTAAATCAGATTATGATAGAAGTGGTTATACAAGTACTGGTAAAATCTCATGTACTAGAACAACAATCGGTGGTAAATCTGTATACTCATGTATAAGCACTGATGCTCGTTGTAGTGTTGGAACTTATGATGGTAATGGTTATTGTACAACTGGTAGTAGTTCTGTAACTAATAAAGTATGTAGTGGTCAAAATACTGTATCTTATGAAAATAAATCTTGTTCTTCAAAAGAAGATAAGACTTATGAAGCTAAGGTATGTAATAGTACAACTCCAACTTGTGATAAAGGTGGTACATTATCTTACGATAAGACAACTTGTACTTATGAAGCTACAACTACAACAACAAGTAATACAACTTATACTTGTGATGCTGGTTATGATTTAGATGTTACAACTAATACTTGTAAAAGAATTGATTCTGTAGAACCAACTAAGAATACTACTGAAACACAATATACATGTCCTGCTGGTTATAAACAAGAAGGTACTACATGTTATGTTACTGCTGAAAAAGTTACTACAACTACATATAAATATACTTGTCCAGAAGGATTTACTCCTAATGGAACTGGTGAATCAATGACTTGTACAAGACATGTAGAATCTAGTGAAGAATATTACTGTGAAGATAAAGATGCTACTTTAGATAAGGATAAAAAGACTTGTACAAAAGTAGTTAAAGGTACAATTAAAGGTTATGAATGTCCGGATTCGGTAAATTATATTTATGATGAGGGGACGCATACCTGTGTTAAAAAGACGTTAGATTGTAAAGAACCAATAGTTGATACGGAAGAAAATGTTACATATCAATATAAATGGAGTACTAGTGAGAGTCTAGATGGTTGGACTAGAACTGGTAATGAGAGAGAAAAGACAATTCAATCTGATGCGTTGATAAAATAGTAAAAAGTAAATTAAGTGTTGATGAGTAAAATCATCAATGCTTTTTTTGTCTTTTAGAAAGTTGAAAGTTGATTTATAATGCTTATATTTTTAAATATTGTCATGTCTAAAAATTTTGACTATTAAAAAAACGTGATTTTACCACGTTTTAAAATATATTTATTAGTTACAAGTATTATTAATTATAATTTTTTTCGGCTATTTTATCCTTTAGAAGATTGATTGCTTTTTCCGTTAATGAATTATAAAATGGAAAATAGAAACTACCAGCATTAATTATTTTTATTTGATATTGTTTACTTTTCTTTTTGAAAATTAAAAATTTATCAATATATTCCATTTCTGTTATACTATCTATTTCTTTATATCTGATAGCTATAGTTTTTCTATAAGTAGTGTAATAAAATTCATCTTCAAAAAATTCAAATGTCCCTTTGGCAATACATGCTTTCTTCTTAAAAAAATACATCCAGATTAGAATTAGTATTCCACAAGCGATAATAGCGGGTATATATAGATATAATAAGAAAATTTCTCTGTACAAAACTATTATTAATAAAATGTATAAAATTAAAAATAATGGGGATATTTTCTTAAAGAAATGATTGTTTTTATACTTGAATTCATATTTATTATTTTTCATAATTCACCTATACTTTAACCTTAATTTGATTTTATAATAGTTTGCTCAAAAAGACAATTAGTTTCTTGAAAATTTACTATAATTTTACTTTATTGTTGCATAAAAAGTATGTTTAAATTATAATTGAATTATAATAACCATGGATGGTAGATGGAAGATTGTTATGAGAAGAAATTATGAAGAAATTTATATGTATAATGGCGATAATTTATTAGGACTTGCTAAAATTTATCAATATATTAGTAATCTTAGTGAATTTAGAATATATATGAATTTAAAAAACTATAAGATGGTAAAGGAATAATGAATATGGATATTAATTTTTTAAAACAAAATGGTGTAGATACAGATAAGGCTTTAGAGCTTTTTGGCGATATGGATATTTATAATGAAACTTTTCAAGATTATTTAGATGGTATCGATGAAAAGCTAAGTAACTTAAAGAGGAGTAAGGATAATGAGAATTGGCAAGATTATGGAATATTTGCCCATTCAATTAAAAGTGATGCTAGATATTTAGGTTTTACTAAAGAAGCAGAAATATTTTTGCAACATGAAATGGCTGGTAAACAAGAAAATCAACATTTTATTGAAAAAGAATATGATAATCTTTTAAAAACAGTTAGTTATATGACTTCAATAGTAAAAAGATATTTAAGTGGTGAAAAAGCATTATCACGTATGCCGGAACCAGAAGTAAGACCGGTAATTAATACAGTAGCGTCCCCACTTGAAGATGTAGTTTTAATAGTAGATGATTCCAAGATAGTAGATAATTTTGCTTTAAAAGTAATGGATGGTATGTATAAAGGTGTAGTTGCTTTGGATGGAAAAGAAGCTATTGATATTATTAGTAGTAATAAATATAATATACTTGCTATTTTACTTGATTTAAATATGCCAAATGTTGGTGGTTTTGAAGTTTTGGATTATTTAAAAAATAGTAATCATTATAGTAAAATTCCTATTTCAATTATTACTGGTGAAGATTCAAAAGATATGATTGATAAGGCATTTAAATATAATATAGTTGATATGCTTGTTAAACCTTTTAGTAAGAGTGATTTTTTAAGAGTTTTAGATAAAACTATAAATTTAAATAAGTAATTTTAAATCAAATTATTAAAAAATAGAGAAAAATTTGTAGAAATACAAGTTTTTTTTAAAACTTTTGAAGGAAATTAGGGGTTAGTCGGTAATAATATAATTAGAAGGGTAAATAATACCCTCCATGAGAATGTTATTGTCAGAATGATATTCTTGTGATAGTATAAATTTAGAAATTCTTTGAAAATAGGAGGTTTGGAATGAAAGATTTAACTATAGAAAAAGATAAAGAAAAGGTTCTTGACCAAGTTCTTGCAGATATTGAAAAGCAATTTGGTAAAGGTGCTGTTATGCGTTTAGGTTCGCAAGAACATTTAAATGTAGAAGTAGTGCCTAGCGGCTCTTTAAGCTTAGATATAGCTTTAGGTGTTGGTGGATATCCAAAAGGACGTATTATTGAAATTTATGGACCAGAATCAAGTGGTAAAACAACTTTTGCTCTGCATGCGATTGCAGAAGTACAAAGAAGGGGTGGACGAGCTGCTTTTATAGATGCAGAACATGCTTTAGACCCTGTGTATGCTAAGAACTTAGGAGTTAATATTAATGAATTACTTTTGAGTCAACCAGATACTGGTGAGCAAGCTTTAGAAATATGTGAAGCCTTAGTAAGAAGCGAAGTAGTTAATATAGTTGTAATTGATTCAGTTGCTGCTTTAGTACCACAAGCTGAAATTGAAGGGGATATGGGGGATAGTCATGTCGGTTTACAAGCTAGATTGATGAGTCAAGCATTAAGAAAATTATCTGGTACTATCAATAAAACAAAAACAACAGCAATATTCATTAATCAGTTAAGAGAAAAAGTAGGTATTATGTTTGGAAATCCAGAAACTACAACAGGCGGACGTGCTCTAAAGTTTTATGCTAGTATAAGACTAGATATAAGACGTGGTGAACAACTCAAAGACGGCGATAAATTTATTGGCAATAAAACAAATATTAAAGTAGTTAAAAATAAAGTAGCGCCACCATTTAAGACAGCTTCAGTTGATATTATTTATGGTAGTGGTGTTTCTCATACTGGTGAAGTTTTAGATATTGCTAGCGATCTTGGAATGATAAATAAAAGTGGAGCTTGGTATTCTTATAAAGGTGAAAAAATAGGTCAAGGAAGGGAAAATGCTAAGAACTATTTAGCAAACAATCCTACTGTTTTAAATGAGTTAGAACTTATGATAAGAAAACATTATAATTTTAATGATGTAATGGATAAACAATTAGAAAAAAATGCTAAAAAATCTAATAATTAAGTAAGTTTGTCAAAATTTTAAAAAAAGTAAACTATGTATCTTGCAAGTGATTTTTACTTGTGTTACTATTAATTGTAGTCGTTAGAAAAGGGGGTTCCTTGCAATGTATGTAGTTAATAAAAAGAAGAAAAAAAAGAAAAAGTTTAATTTTATTGTATTCTTAAATTTTCTTCTTTTCTTTTGCATTGTTATTTCAGTTGGATTAGGTGTTAATTATATTGTTAAGAATGCTCCTGTGTTTGATAAAAGGAATCTTTACATGAGTCAATCCACTATAATGTTAGATAAAAATGGTAATGAAATAACAAGACTTGGTGCTGAAGACAGAGAGTTAGTATCTTATAAAGATTTACCACAAGTTTTAGTGGATGCAATTGTTGCAGCGGAAGATTCTAGATATTTTCAACATCAAGGATTTGATTTAGTTCGATTTGTTAAAGCTACTATAAACCATTTAAATGGTGATAGTAATGCTGGTGGTGCTTCAACAATAACAATGCAAATATCTAAACAAGTATTTACTTCTAATGTTTCAACGGGAATTGAGGGTATAATAAGAAAATTTACTGATATTTATTTATCAATGTTTCAGATTGAAAAGAATTACTCTAAAGAGGAAATATTAGAAATATATGTAAATTACCCATTCTTAGGAGCTCATAGTTATGGTGTTGAAATGGCTTGTCAAAATTATTTTGGAAAAAGTGTAAGAGATATTAATTTAGCCGAAGCTGCTCTTATTGCTGGACTATTTAATGCGCCATCAGATTTTGACCCTTATGAAAACGTTTATAATGCTACTAAAAGGCGTAATGAAGTACTAAATTTAATGCATAGACATGGTTATATAACGGATGAACAATTACAAGATGCTTTAAATATTTCAGTATCTAGTATGCTTATTGGTAAAAAGACAAGTACTAATAAATATCAGAGTTTTATAGATACAGTAACTAATGAAGTAATAAATGATACTGGGTTAAATCCTTATAATGTACCGATGATAATCCAAACTACTTTAGATACAACGGTTCAAGATGCTGTTAATGATGTTATGGACAATAAAAAGAATTTTAAAGACGATGCTATTCAAGCTGGTATTGCTGTAACTAGTGTTGCCGATGGTTCAATCATGGCTATTGGGGGTGGACGTAATAGAACTGGAGCAAGACAGTATAATTATGCCACGGATATTAAGCGAGCTCCCGGCTCTTCGATAAAACCTTTTATGGATTATGGACCATACTTTGAATTTAATGGTGGAACTCCAAATGATATTATTTTGGATGCTCCTTATACTTATTCAGATGGAACAAGGATTGTTAATGCAATGCGTGATTATAAAGGCTATATTACAATTAAACAGGCATTGTCAGATTCGAGAAATATTCCTGCTTTAAAAGTATTTCAACAGGTTGATAAAACTAAAATAGCAAATTTTGTTCATGCTTTTGGAATCGATTATGGTGAAAACTTATATGAGTCAGCTTCGATTGGAGCTTTTGAAGGAGTTTCTCCTTTACAGATGTCAGCAGCTTATGGTACTTATGCTAGAGGTGGTTATTATATAGAACCTTATTCTTATACTAGAATTACTTATCGTGATAATAATGAAGTAAAAGAAAAGACTTATCAAAAAGAGAAAGTATGTAGTGAAAAAACAGCTAAATATATTAATGAAATTTTACTTTATGCTATAAAATATGGAAAAATATTAGGTACTTTAGAAGTTGGAAATGCCGAAGTTGCTGGAAAAACAGGTACAACTACTATAGATAGAGCTAAAACTGATGCTTTAGGAATTAGTGAGTATTCTGTATTAGATTCTTGGGCGTGTATCTATAGTCGTGATTATTCAATATCATTATGGTATGGATATGATGAAGTAACAAGTACTAATTATATGTTAAATATTGATGCTACATTAGGACGAAGAAGAATAATAAAGAAGTTAGTAAAACAAATAATTTCTTGAAATCAAAAGTTATTAACTTCAACTTAAGGTAATTAATATAATAAGTAAAAAATTAGTAATAATTATGTATAAATTATAAAATTAAGTTATGAATGAATATAAACTATATTTGTTACTGATGAGAGTCATTTAAGATACTAGTCTTGTGGCTCTTTTTCTTTTGGGAAAAATCATTGATAAATGTAAGAAAATTAATTATAATAAAAGTATAGATTAATTTCTATTAGAGGAGAAAATTATATGGAATTAAATTTATTATCCATTATTTTCTTGATTTTGGGACTTTTTGTCGGGGCAATTATTGTCATCGTTACTTATATGATTAGAAAGAAAAACTTAGCTACTAAAGCTGCTGATATGATTAGTGAAGCTGTTAGAAAAGCTGAGGAAGCTAAAAATAAGAGTTTAGCTGAAATTAAAGCTGAAAGTTTACGTGTTAAAGAAGAGACAGATAAAGAAGTAAAAGAACGTAAACAAGAGCTAAAAGAATTAGAAGATAGACTTGATAAGAGAGAAACAAGTTTAGATAAACGTGAAGAATTACTACAAGTACGTTCTAATAATTTAGATAAAAAAGATGATGATATCTTAGATAAACAAAAAAAGTTACAAGATAAAGAAGAGAAAATAGATGAAATATTAAAAAAACAAATGGAAAAACTAGAAGAAATTAGCAAGTTAAAAAGAGATAAAGCTCATGATTTAATTATGAAAAAAGTAGAAGAAGATATGTCTTTAGAAATTGCTGATTATATTAAAGAAGAGGAGCAAAAAGCTAAATTAAATGCTCATGAGGTTGCTAAAGGAATTATTGTTTCGGCTATGCAAAGATATTCAGCTGATGTTACCAATGAACAAACTGTTAGTACGATTACTCTACCTAGTGATGATATGAAAGGCCGTCTAATTGGTCGTGAAGGACGTAATATTAAGACGATTGAGGCTGTAACAGGAGTTGATTTAATTATTGATGATACGCCTGAGGCAATCGTTATATCATCTTTTGACCCTTTAAGAAGAGAAATAGCTAAAATTACTATTGAAACTTTAATTAAAGATGGTCGTATTCATCCAACAAGAATAGAAGAAGTATATACTAAGACTTGTAATGATATAAATACAAAAATTACTGATTTAGGAAATAATGCTATATATGATTTAGGACTTGGTAAAGTCGATGCTGAGTTAATTAACATTATTGGTCGTTTAAATTACCGTACTAGTTATGGTCAAAATGCCCTACAACATTCAATGGAAGTTGCTTATCTTTGTGGCCTTATGGCTTCGGAGTTGGGAGAAAATGTAAGTCTTGCTCGTCGTGCTGGCTTATTACATGATATTGGTAAGGCTATTGATTATGAAGTTGAAGGTTCTCATGTAGAATTAGGAGTAATGCTTGCTAAAAAATATCATGAAGATGAAGTCGTTATTAATGCTATTGCTTCACATCATGGTGATATAGAACCAAAAAGTATCATTGCTATTTTAGTTCAAATTGCCGATACTTTATCAGCAGCTCGTCCAGGAGCTAGAAATGATTCAATAGAAAACTATGTTAAACGTTTAGAACAATTAGAAACTATTGGTAACTCTTTTGAAGGTGTTGAAAAAACTTATGCTATGCAAGCTGGTCGTGAGGTAAGAGTCATGGTTAAACCGGAAGAAATAGACGATGCTAAAGCTAAAATAATTGCTCGCAATATGAAAGAAAAAATTGAATCAGAAATGCAATATCCAGGTACAGTTAAAATTACAGTTATTAGAGAAACTAGGGCCTCAGAAGAAGCAAAATAAATTGCTTAATAGATAATATTGTGATATTATACAAATGCACAAAAAACGTTAGTTAGGAGTTATTAAATTATGGAAAGATTACAAAAAGTTATTGCTCAGGCTGGGGTAGCTTCCCGAAGAAAAGCAGAAGAGCTAATAGTTAATGGTAAAGTTACTGTTAATGGTAGTATTGTTACAGAACTTGGAACTAAAGTAAGTGGTACTGATATTATTACAGTAAATGGTCGTCAACTTACTAAGGAAAGTTATGAATATTATTTATTAAATAAGCCAAGAGGATATATTTGTAGTCTTAATGATGAATTTAATCGTAATATTGTAACTGAGTTGATTGCTACAGACAAGAGAATTTATCCAGTAGGTCGTCTTGATTATGATACAACAGGATTAATTATTTTAACTAACGATGGTACTTTAGCTAATATTTTGATGCATCCAAAGAATAAAGTTGAGAAAACTTATATAGCTAAAATAGAAGGTAATTTATCAATGGAAGAGTTGCATAAACTTAAAACTGGTATTGTTGTTGATAAAATGCTATGTAAACCAACTAGAGTTAAAATTAAGAAACATGACATTGTTAAATGTACAGATTTAGTTGAAATAACAATTATGGAAGGACGTAATCATATTGTTAAGAATTTATTTAAAGCTGTTGGTCATGAAGTTGAAAAATTAAAACGTGAAAAATATGGTTTCTTGGAACTAGGAAATCTAAAATCTGGTGAATATCGTCCTTTAACAATTAAAGAAGTACATCGTTTGTATGCTTATAAAAAATAAAGAGTTTAATGCAGATGTTAAACTCTTTTTAGAAAGAATTTGATTTTTATGAAATATGAATTATTAGCGCCAGCTGGCGATATGGAGTGTTTAAAATGGGCGATAGAAGGTGGTTGTGATGCCGTTTACTTAGGTGGTAATCACTTTGGAGCCAGGGCTTTTTCTAAAAATTTTTCAGATGAAGAATTAGTTTTGGCAATAAAATATGCTCATCGTTATGGCGTTAAAGTTTATTTAACTTGCAATACTTTAATTTATGATGAAGAGGTAGAAGAATTTTTAAAATTTGTTCGTTTTGCTCATCAAAATGGCATTGATGCTGTTTTAATTCAAGACCTTGGTATGTATGATTTAGTTCATCAAAAATTTCCTGATTTAGAAATTCATGCTTCTACTCAAATGCATATTCATAATTTAGAAGGGGCTTTAGTAGCTAAAAGATTAGGTTTTAAAAGAATAGTTTTAGCTCGTGAAACTGATGTCGATACGATTAAAGAAATTAAAGAAAAAACAGGGTTAGATGTTGAAGTATTTGTTCATGGTTCTTTATGTGTATCTTATTCTGGACAATGTCTATTTTCCAGTTTAGTTGGTGGTCGTAGTGGTAACCGTGGTGCTTGTGCTGGTTCTTGCCGTCTACCTTATGATATTGTTGATAAAAATAACGAAGTATTAAATAAAAGTAAAAAATATCCTTTATCAATGAAAGATTTATGCGCTATTGCAAGTATTGGCAAACTAATGGATATTGGTGTTAATTCTTTTAAAATTGAAGGAAGAATGAAATCAAAAGAATATGTTTATTTAGTTACTAAGCTTTATCGTAAGGCTATAGATAGTTATTTAGAAAATAAAAAAGTAACTATTGATTATGAAATCTTGGATAAATTAAAGAAAGTATTTAATCGTGAATACACTTTAGGATTCTTAAATAATGTTAGTAATAATGATGTAATAAATGGCAAACAACCTAATAATGTAGGAGTTAAAATAGGTAATGTAGTTAAACTTACAAAGACTAATGCTTTAATAAAATTAGAAGATGAATTACATATTAATGACGGTTTAAGAATAAAAGGAACAGAAGGAGAAATTGGGACGATTGTAAATGATTTTTATTTACAAGGTAATCTGGTAAAAGAAGCAGTTTCTGGTATGGTAATTAGTTTACCTATTTGGAAGAAACCTAACGTTGGAGATGAAGTGTTTCTTACGTCTTCTAAATATATTGGTGATTGTATTGCAAATGATATAGAAAAGAATCCAAGAAAATTAATTCTTAATGGTAGTATTATTTTACATAAAAATGAAAAAGTTATATTTAAAGTAACTGACGGTTTAAATGCTATTACACTTACGGGACCAGTTGTTGATATAGCTAAAAATAGACCTTTAACAAAGGAAACTATTTTAGAAAAACTAACTAAATTAGGAGGAACTGTTTATAAGTTTGCTAATATTGATTGCATTTTAGATGATGATATTTTTATACCTTTAACAGCTCTTAATGAGTTAAGAAGAGAAGCGATAGATACTTTAAATACTAAAAGAGAAAATATTCCAGATAAAATAGTTGAAAAGAAATATATTAGAGAAGTACCTGAATTTAAAAAAGAAAATTCTATTAATGCTTGTGTTTTTAAAGATAGTGATATCGATAATGCAACTAAATATCAAAATATTTATTCTTATCAAGAAGATACTAAGTATTTAAGAGTATTACCAAATGTCATAAGTGAATATTCAAATGATTTAAAAAATTTATCTTTAAAACCAGTTTTAGTCGGGGAGATAGGTGGTTTAAATTTAGCTAATATTCATGCTGATTACAGTTTAAATGTTGTTAACTCTTATACCGTTGCTTTTTTACATAGTTTAGGAGTTAAAAAGATAACATTATCTTATGAAATGACAAGAAGTCAAATTAAGATTTTAATAGATAAATATCAAGAAAGATATGGATGTTTTCCTAATATCGAAGTAATTGCTTATGGTTATATTAAGATTATGACTCTAAAATATAATTTATTAAGTGATTATGAAGATGCAGTTTATTTCAAAGATAGATTCAATAATAATTATCGAATAAGGAAATATAATGGTTTAACAGAGGTTTATTATTCTAAGATACTAGATAATAGAAATATAGACTACTTTAGTATTGGAGTTAACCATGTACGATATAACCTTTACAAATTTTAAGAAAAAAGATACAATGTTGATATAACTTATTAGTAAGGAAGTTTAATTATGTGGCAAGCAATTTATTATATATTTTTTACTTTAACACTGTTTTATGGACTTTATTATTCTTTAACAGGACTATATGGTTTTTTAAAACCAAAGAAATTTAAGATAGTACCTTTTGAAGCAGAAAAAAAGTTTGCTATTGTTATAGCGGCTCGTAATGAAGAAGCAGTTGTTGGTAATTTAGTAAAATCAGTTTTAGAGTCTAATTATCCTAGAGATTTATATGAAGTTTATGTAGCTGTTAATAATACAACTGATAATACGGCAAAGGTTGCTAAAGAAGCGGGCGCTATTGTTATTGATGTTAAAGAAAAAGTTAAATCAAAAGGCGAAGTTTTACGATATGTTTTTAAAAAATTAAGAAATCGTAAAGATATTGATGCTTATATTATTTTTGATGCAGATAACATTATTCATCCTGACTTTTTAGCTCGTATGAATGATACATTATGCTGTGGTTATCGTGTTGCTCAAGGCTTTAGAGATAGTAAAAATATTAGTGATAACTGGATAAGTGGTTCTTACTCTTTATATTATTACATGCAAAATTTCTTCTTTAGTAAGGCTCGTATGACAATTAATCAAAATGCTTCCATTAACGGAACTGGTTTCATGGTTAAAAAAGAATTAATTGATGAAATGGGATTTCCTACCCAAACTTTAACAGAAGATATTGAATTTACGGCTTTGTGTGCCTTAAGAGATGAAAGAATCGCTTTTGTTGAAAATGCTGTTACTTATGATGAACAACCAGTTGAATTTAAAGCTTCTTGGAAGCAAAGAAAAAGATGGTCGGTTGGTTGTTTACAATGTTTAAAGCTTTATTGGAAAGATTTACTTGTACATTTCTTTAAAACTGGAAGTCAACCTTCGTTTGATATGTTTATGAACTTTGTCGCACCAGTTGTTCAAGTAATTTGCCTTGTTGAATTTGTTGCCTTAATTTTCTTTAGAATATTTAATATTCGTCTTTATGATATATTCTCATCACTATTCTCAAGTGGGGCTATATTCATGATTTTAACTTATGTTAGTGGCGTTGTAGTTAGTGTCTTCATTTTAAAATATAATAAAAGAAAGGCTAAAAATCTTTTAAGTGCGATTGCCTTATTTGCTGTTTTCATTTTAACTTGGATACCAATTAATGTGGTATGTCTATTTACTAAAGATATGAAATGGGAAGAAATTAAGCATAACCGTGGTATTGCCTCAAATGAGATGAAGTTTAATAAATAATGTTAGTTAATGTTAATAAAAAATTAATGCTTGATGATTATGAGATAAGTGTTTTAAAAAAATATAATATAGATGTTAGTAAGTGTGCTAACTTAAGAGAAGTAATTTTATTAGTGGAAATGTTTATGGATAATTATGAGCTTGATAGCGAAGAATTAGACGAGTTAGATTATATTTTAGAAAAATTACAAGAAAGAAATTATTATCAAAATACAAATAAGTAGGAAAAGTGTGGTTAATTATGAAGAAAAAGAAAAATACTAAGAAAATATGGAAAGGTATTGGAATTGGAATTTTAGTTATTTTTATAGTTATTATTGTGTATCTTTTTTGGATAACTCATATAACAATAGGCAAAGATTTTATTAAACCAAAAAACGATGTGAATTTAATTCAATATAAGTTAATTAGTTCATATTCAGAGTACGAGAAATCTGGGATTGATGCTAAATTAAAGACTGATGATTTTGAAAACTATAATTATGTGGTTTTCAATACTCAAGATAGCTATTATATCCAGGAATTTAATTTTGTTCCTACTGGTTATAAATTAAATGACGGTGTTTTAAAGATAGATATTACTTATGCGAGTTATTGTGATTATGATATTTTGGCTGCAGCATTTTACTCATTTATGGGCTTAAATCGAAGAACTTATCTTTTAAGATTAGATAAAAATATTCAAATAAAAGAAATTAAATATAATTATATTAATAAAAGAAAATATATTTGTAATTACGAATATGATAGATCTGGCATTACGGTTGATAAGCCTTTAATATATATTTATCCTACTAATGATATGAATGTTAAAGTAAAACTTGGCTACCCAGAAAAGTTAACAACAACTTATCCACAGTATGATGATGGTTGGAATGTTTCTGCTAAGACGGACGGTACTTTAATAGATAATAACGGTCGTGAATATTACGGATTATATTGGGAAGGGATTAGAAAAGAAAAGATTGAGTTTAATAATGGCTTTGTTGTTTCAAAAGAAGATTTAATACCTTTTCTAGAAGAAAAACTAGCTATATTAGGATTAAATGCTAAGGAAAGTAATGAATTTATTATTTATTGGTTACCAAGATTACAAAAAAACAAATATAATTTAATTAGGTTCGCAACTAAAGAAGAGATAGAAAAAGAAATGCCTTTAAATATAACACCAGAGCCAGAAACTTTGATAAGAGTTTTTATGGAATTTAAAGGACTAGATGAAAAAATTACTATAAATGAACAAGAATTAAATAAAGTTAAACGAAATGGTTATACAGTAGTTGAATGGGGCGGAAGCGAACAAAAAAAGTAAGAAATAATACCTTTTAGAGGTGTTATTTTTTTCAATATATGTTAGTATATTAATTGCACAAGTATGTACTTAATTTTTAAAATCAAAAATGATATACTAAAGATAGTAAAGGGTGGTGATATTATGAAGTATAGTCCTTTAGGAATAAAGTCTGAATATACTTTGCTTACAAGTTTAATTAAAATAAGTGATTTAGTAGAATTTGCTAAACAAAATAATATTACTACTCTTGGTCTTTTAGATGATAATTTAAATGGGGTAATGGAGTTTTATGATACCTGTTTGTTAAATAATATAAAACCTGTAATTGGTTTAAAAGTGAGTATAAATGATAATATTTATTATCTTTATGCAAAGAGTTATCAAGGCTATTTAGAATTAGTTAAAATAAATAATAAAATAATATTAGAAGAAGAAATTTCTCTCAAGTGTTTAGCGAGTTCTTTAATATATGTAGTTATACCTTATGAATTTAAAGGAAATTATGAAGAATTAAAAAATATTAAGAATCCTAATGATATTTATATTGCCTATACTAATTTAGAAGAAAAAAATAACTTGAGCTTGGTTACTTCTAATATTCTATTTATCAAAGAAATAAGATGTTTTAATGCAAGTGATATAGTGTATTTAGAGTATTTAAAGAAAATTGGAGATAATGATTTTGAAACTTTTAATACAGCTTATGAACAGGAAAATACAAATAGCGATGATATAGAAAGACTAAATAAATTTGTAGATACTATTGATATTAAGATAGATAAATCTAAAAGATATATTCCAGTCTTTAATAAAGATACTAATAGTAAAACTTATCTTTATAATTTAGCTTTTTTAGGACTTAAAAAGAGATTAAATGATAAAGTTAGTGATATTTATATAAAAAGGTTAAATTATGAATTAGATGTCATTGATAAAATGGGATTTAATGATTATTTCTTAATTGTTTATGACTATGTTAAATATGCTAAGAAAAATGATATTTTAGTGGGGCCAGGGCGTGGTTCAGCCGCTGGAGCTTTAGTAAGTTATTGTTTAGGAATAACTAATATTGACCCTTTAAAATATAATTTGCTTTTTGAACGTTTCTTAAATAAAGATAGAGTAACAATGCCAGATATTGATATTGACTTTGAAGATGTAAGACGTGAAGACATGACAAGCTATGTAAGAGAAAAATATGGTTTATATAATGTAGCACCAATTACAACTTATGGAACTTTGCAGGCTAGACAAGTTATTAGGGACGTTAGCAAAAATATAATTGTAGATGATAAATTAATTGATACTTTTGTTAGTAATATTAATTCTAAATTAAATTTAAAAGAAAATTTACAAAATTCAGTAATTAATAAAATGTTAAAAGAAAATGGGGTTTTACAAAGAATTTATAAGGTTGCTATGAAATTAGAAGGCTTAAAACGTCATATGTCAGTACATGCCGCTGGGGTGGTTATTTCTTCAGTTTCTTTAAAAGATGTTATGCCTGTTGTTAAGACTACAAATGGAATTAATACAGGCTTAACAATGAATTATTTAGAAGAACTAGGATTCTTAAAAATGGATTTTCTGGCTTTATCTAATCTTACCTTTATTCATAATATATTAAGAAGTTTACCAAACGATTTTAATCTTTATAACATTCCTTTAGATGATAAAGAAACTTTTGATTTGTTTTGTAGAGTGGATACAGATGGTATCTTTCAGTTTGAATCTAATGGTATGAAAGAGTTCTTAAGAAAATTACAACCTAAGAGTTTTAATGATTTATATGCTGCCGTAGCGCTTTTTAGACCCGGACCAATGGATAATATTGATACTTTTATTGCCAGAAAAAATGGTGCTAATGTAGATTATATCGTTCCTGAGTTAGAACCAATTTTAAAAGAAACTTATGGAATTATTGTTTATCAAGAACAAATTATGCAAATCTTAGTAACTATGGCAGGTTTTAGTTTTGCCCAGGCTGATAATATAAGGCGTGCCATGAGTAAAAAGAAAAAAGAAGTAATTGAAAAAGAACGAGTAAACTTTATTACTTCAGCTGTTAAAAAAGGTTATAGTGAGACGAAAGCAATCGAAGTCTACGACTTAATATTAAAGTTTGCTAATTATGGCTTTAATAAGGCTCACTCTGTAAGTTATGCTTTAATTGGTTATCAAATGGCTTATTTAAAAGTTCATTATAAAGAAGTATTTTTAGCTAATTTACTTAATATGACTATATCTAACAGTAAGAAAACTGAGGATTATTTAAATGTCGCTAAAAATGATAATATAACTATTTTGGTACCTAATATTAATAAGAGTAAGGAGGTATATTTAAGTAAAAATAATTATTTATTGTTACCTTTAAGTATTATAAAAAATATTGGGAGTAATACGGTTAATTTAATTTTACAGGATAGAGAAGAAAATGGTTTATTTTTAGATTACTTTGATTTAGTAAGAAGATTTTATAAATTAGGAATTAAGAAAAATGTTATTGAAAGTTTAATTCATGCTAAAGCTTTAGATACTTTTAAAATAAATCATAAAACAATGATAAATATGTTAGATGAAGTGTTAAGATATGCTGAGGTTTGTGATGATTTAGATGTTTCTTTAGTAGAAAAACCTATCTTAAAAATTGAAGATGAATTTGATGATAAAACTTTAATGAATCAAGAATTAAACGTTTATGGCTTTTATGTAAGTAATCATCCTGCTAGTAAATATAAAGCTAAAGATATAATAAAAATAAATAATATAAAAGCTTACTTAGGTAAGAATGTTAAAATGGTTATATTAGTTAATGATATTAGAAAAATAAAAACGAAGAAAAACGAAGATATGGCTTTTATCAATGGAACTGATGAAACAGGTGGAATGGATTTTGTTGTTTTTCCCAAAAAGATTAATTACTTAGAAAACTTAAGTATTGGTAATTTAGTAGTTGTAATGGGAACGGTAGCTAGAAGAATTGATAAGTATCAAATAAATATAAATGTAGTAAGGAGTGTCTAAAATGAGTAGTGAAGAATTGTTTTTTCAAAGTCTAGGAATAAATGATTTAACAGTTTATCAGAATTATAAGATAAAAGAAGTATTATTAGATGAGAAAAAGCGAGAATTTAATGTTACTATGGTAATTCCAGATGATTTAATTCCTCAAAATGTAGATAAATTATATCAAGCTTGTAAACGAGGAATTAATGGAAATATTAAAGTTAATTTAACAGTTGAAAGTAATATTACAGATAAAGATAAAGTAATTAGTATATTTAGATATGTTTTAAATAGTTATATAAGTACGAAACCTTCTTTAAGTGGGATTATAGATAATAATATTACTATGGATGATGATATTATTATTGTCGAAGTTAATACAAAAGTAGAAGAAAAGTCTGTATTAGAAGGAGTAAAGAGTTTATTAAATAGACTTAGTCTTTATGGAATTAAAGATGTTAATATTACAACAACGGTAAACGTTGAAAAACAAGAAGAAATTAAAAAACTAATGGAATCTAGTCATGAAGAACAAGTAGTAAAGGAAGTATCACCTGTATTTTTAGGTAAACATATTGACGGCGATATTATGGAAATCAATGATATAATGGGTGATACTAAAAATGTTATTGTCGAAGCTTTTATCTTTGGGGAGATTGCTACTTTAGAAAAGGAAACTATTAACATTATTACTCTTAAAGTTAGTGATAAGACAAATAGTATTTTGGCTAAGATTTTTAAAAAAGACCATGATGAATTTAGTGAAGTTATGGATAATTTAAAGGCTGGAAATTGGTATCGTATTCATGGTAATGTTGAGTTTGATACTTTTGCCAAAGAATTAGTTTTAAAAGTCCGTAATATGGAAAAGATAGCTTCTAAAGAAAACAAGGTTAAAGATGAAGCAGAAGTTAAGAGAGTTGAATTACATACTCATACAATGATGAGTGCAATGGATGCAGTTATTCCAGCTGAAGCGTTGGTAAAATATGCTTATAATTTGGGACATAGAGCCATTGCGGTAACCGACCACAACTGTGTTCAATCATTTCCAGAGCTATATCATACAGTTGAAAATATTAACAAAGGTAAAGACCCTAAAGATCACTTTAAAGTTTTATATGGTACAGAAATTAATGTTGTTAATGATGATATTGATGTAGTATTTAATAACCGTGAGTATGATTTGTTAGGTCAAACTTATGTAGTATTTGATACGGAAACAACTGGTTTTTATGCTGGCAGCGACCAAATGATTGAAATTGGAGCAGTTAAGATTAAGAATAATGAAATTTTAGACCGTTTTGATGAATTAATTGACCCCCATCGTCCGCTTCCTCAAAAGATTACAGATTTAACTTATATTACTGATGATATGTTAAGAGGTAAAGAAAATGAGGATGTTGTTACAAAGAAATTCTTAGATTGGGTGGGCGATTTACCTTTAGTTGCTCATAATGCAAAGTTCGATATTTCATTTATGAAGGCTGCTTGTAATAAGTATAATTTAGGCGAGTTTAATGCGACGGTTTTAGATACCATGAGTATGGCTCGCATGTTACATCCAGATTGGCCAAACCATAAACTTAGTACTTTGACTAAAAAATTAAATATTCCTTGGGATGAAGACAAACACCACAGAGCTGATTATGATGCCGAAGGGACGGCTTATGCTTTTTATAAATTCTGCAAAGATTTTGACCAACAAAATATTTCGACTACTACTAAGTTAGTTAAGAGCATTGATACTGAGAGTCTAGTTAAATTTGCTTATCCATTTCATGCTACTATTATTGCTAAAGACCGTGGTGGTTTAAAGAATTTATTTAAAATTATTAGTATGGCTAATACTAAGTATCTTTATAAGAATGACCAACCTAAGATTCCAAGAAGAGAAATTTCTAATTTAAGAGAAGGTCTTATTATTGGTTCGGCTTGTGTTAACAATGAAATATTTGAAAAAGCTGCAGGTATGGAAGATGAAGAACTTGTTAATATGATGAGTTTCTATGATTATATCGAGGTTCAACCTTTAAGTGTATTCTCACATTTAATTGGCGTTGACCGTAAGTTCAGTAATGAAATCGAAGCTCAAAATTATTTAAAGAGAATTATTCGTGTTGCAAAAGAAGCTGGAAAACCAGTAGTAGCAACGGGTGATGTTCATAACCTAACAAAAGAAGATTTAATTTATCGTGAAATAATTGTTAATACCAAATTCAACGGTAAGTTGCATCCATTGAACCGTAAAGGTGTGGCTGTTCCAAATATGTATTTAAAAACTACTAACGAAATGTTAGAAGAGTTTAACTTTTTAGATGAAGCAACAGCTTATGAAATAGTTGTTACTAATCCAAATAAAATTGCTGATATGATTGAAGAAATTGAAGTAATTATTGCAACTCCAAAACCATTTGCGCCAAAGATTCCTAATTCCATTGAAACAATGACTGAACTTGTTTATACCAAAGCAAGGGACTGGTATGGGGATGTTTTACCTTATCATATTGAAGATAGACTTGCTAAAGAGCTTTATGGTGATTCTTTAAAAGAAGCGATAACTTATTATGTTAATAAGGATGAAGCTATTACGGATAAAGATAAAGAAATATTTGCTATTTTACATAAAATGATTGTTGGTGGTTATGATTCAGTAAAAAATTATATTAAAGGTTATCTAAAAGATACTTTAGAAGAAGTACCAGAAGATGAAGAATTAGAAAAAGAAGCTAAGAAGAAGTTAGGTGGTATCATCGGTGCTGGTTATGACGTTATTTATTTGATTGCTCAAAAGTTAGTTAAGCACTCTAATGATGAAGGATTCTTAGTTGGATCCCGTGGTTCCGTTGGTTCTTCGTTTGTTGCTTGTATGATGGGGATAACTGAGGTTAACTCTTTGGCAGCTCACTATCGTTGTAGTAAGTGCAAACTTAGTATTTTTGATGATGATGAAGGTAATCCTTTAGGTTCAACTTACTCAAGTGGTTTTGACCTTCCAGATAAAAAATGTCCAAATTGTGATATTCCAATGATTAAGGATGGTCAAGATATCCCATTTGCGACCTTTTTAGGATTTAATGCTGATAAAGTACCCGATATCGATTTAAACTTTAGTGATTTAAACCAAGCAAGTGCCCATGATTATACGAAGGTATTGTTCGGTGTTGATAATGTTTATCGTGCGGGAACTATTGGTACCGTTGCTGAGAAGACTGCTTATGGTTATGTTCGTGGATACTGTGAAGATAAAGGTATTATCATGCGTAATTTAGAAATTGAACGTCTAGCTATGGGATGTACTGGCGTTAAGAGAACTACTGGTCAGCACCCAGGTGGTATCGTTGTTATTCCAGGATATATGGAAGTTTATGATTTTACACCATTCCAATATCCAGCTGATGACCCAACTAGTGTATGGCGTACAACGCACTTTGATTATCATGCGATTGATGCTGATGTTTTAAAATTAGATATTTTAGGTCATACTGACCCAACTCAGCTGAGAATGATTCAAGATTTAACTGGTGATGATATTACTAAAGTACCTCTAGATGATAAAGCAACCATGTCGATATTTACATCAACTAAAGCTTTAGGTGTAACACCAGAACAAATAATGTGCGATACTGGTACTTTAGGAGTTCCTGAATTTGGTACACCATTTACTATTTCCTTAGTTAAAGATACTAAACCGACTACTTTTGCCGAACTTATTAAAATATCTGGTTTGTCGCACGGTACCGATGTATGGCTAGGTAATGCTCAAGAATTAATTGCTAAAAATGTTGTGCCTTTCTCCAAAGTTATTGGTTGTCGTGACGATATTATGGTCGATTTAATGTATCGTGGACTTCCACCATTTAAAGCCTTCAAAATAATGGAGTTTGTTCGTAAAGGACGTGCTTCTAAACCAAAAGACCGTGAAGAATGGGAAGGTTATGTTAAACTAATGCATGAGTATAATGTAGAAGACTGGTTTATTGATTCATGTGCTAAGATTAAGTACATGTTCCCTAAGGCCCATGCGGCAGCCTATGTTACTAGTGCTTTTAGAATTGCTTGGTATAAAGTTCATAAACCTATAGTTTACTATGCTTCGTATTTTTCTACACGTTTTGATGATTTTGACTTAGAAGTTATGGTTAAAGGTTATGATACTATTAAAGCTAAAATGGCTGAATTAATGGCTAAAGGATATGATGCTACTAATAAAGAGAGTAGTTTATTAGAAACTTTAAAATTAGCTTTAGAAGCAACAGCTCGTGGTATTAAATTTAGTAATATTGATATCGAAAAAAGTGATGGTAAAAACTTTGTTATAAAAGATGAACATACTTTAATTTGTCCATTTAAAGTTTTAGACGGTCTAGGAGATTCAGTTGCTACTAAGATAATTGAAGAAAGAAATAAACAACCTTTTATAAGTATTGAAGATTTACAAAGTCGTGGTAAGGTAAGTAGTACAACTATTGATAAATTAAGAACCCTTGGTGTTTTAGACGGTTTACCAGAAACTTCACAATTAAGTTTATTTTAGTTTGATTTTGTGGTATCCTTATGTTAGGAGGATAACGATATGTCAAAGAAAGATTTAAAAAAATATAACGATAAGTTATTATGTTATGCTATTTTAATTTTAACTATCGGATTAGTTGGAGGTTCATCTTTAATAGCAGTTGGTGTTAAATGTGATACTTTAAATGCCATAAGTTACTGTATGATGGGTTCTATAATTATTCTTACTTTCTTTGTTACTTCTTTAATGATGTACTTAGTAGCTAGAAAAGAAGAATTTAAAAAACTATTTGATTAAATTATTTAAAAAAAGAAAACTGTTAGTTAGGTACTGGCAGTTTTTGATTATTAATATGAACCTAATATAATAAAATAAGTATAATTTATTAAGATTAAAATTAATAAATTTATATACAAAATGTTTTTATTTATGATAGAATGATTATAAGATATAAGAATAGGTTGTGAGAGAATGAAAAAATTTAATGCTGAGAAAGCTCTTAAAAAAATAGAAAATAAAAAGAAATTAAGGAAGATTTCTAAATATGCTGGAGTAGTTTGTACTTTTTTATTAGTTGGTGTTATTGGTTTATATTTTGCATACTCTAAGTTTTTTGTTTCTGAGGATACTGAGGTTGTTAAAACTACAGTTGGTAACTTTTTATATGGTGATGTCATCATTAGTTCTTATGTGAATGGAACATATTCATCAACAGTTCCTACTAAAACAGACGGTTATACAGTAAGTAATATTAGTTGTGATAACGGCGCTACCGGTACTTGGGATAATGATAAGTGGGGATTACTTGTAACTAACTTAAGTCAAAGAACAAAATGTAGTATATATTTTACTAAGTAGGTTTGTTATTAATTATAAATAATAATTATATTTTAGATTAAGTAATAATAAAAAAGATAGGAAGTTAAACTTATATTTAAAGTTAATTCCTATTTTTCTTTTGCCTTAAAAAATTCAGTTATATCAATATTTAAAGCGTCTGCTATACGACCAAGGTAGCTAATGGTTATATGTTTATAACGACTTTCGTTTTCAATATCACAAATATATTGACGAGAAATATCTGTCATATCGGCTAAGTCTTGTTGAGTCAAATTTCTTTCTTGTCTAATTCTTTTTAAGTTTTTTCTAATTAAATTATAGTAAAATTCATCATCATGATAATAAGTATTGTTTTTCATAAGTTCACCAGTAATATTGTCTAGTATTTTTTTAAGTTTATATATAGCCTAATAGCGTCATTTTTGCTATACTTATACTAGAGGTGGTTAGTAAGATGAAAAAAGTACTAGCGATAGCGCTAATAATTGTGGTTAGTTTATTAATTATTAGAATTAATGGCTATGAAAGATTGAATAATAGTTTATTAAGTGTTTATTTAGATAACGAAGAAGTAACAGGTATTCCTAGTAAAGGTTTTGGTACTTATTTAAAGAGTGTTTGTGATGATAATGTTGATGTTTCTTGGGATAATGATAATTGGGGGTTATTTATTAGTGGTTTAAGTAAAAAAGTTAAGTGTAATGTGTATTTTTCAAGTGATGTAGAAAAACCTTCTTGGCAAATAGATAGGGTATCTAGTAATAATGTTTTAACAACTGATATTTATACAATAAGATTAGTAGGAAGCGATAATTCTAAAGTTAGTTCTAGTTTAAGTGTTAATGATATAAAATTTTTAGTTAGTAATTGTGATTATGAACCGATTAGTAAAAGTTTGGAAGTTATAGAAAGTAGTGAGAAAAAGATTATTTATGAATTAAAAGTTTATATGTTAAAAGGTGATGGTAAGTTGGTTTTAAGGATAAATAATGGTACTTTAAAAGATGACAGTGGTAATGAAAGTGATAGTACTGATTTAGATACAGGTATAATTATAACTAAAAATAATGATACTAAAATTTTAGTGTGGCAAGACTGGGGTAGTCGTGCAAAAAGTTATTTAAAAGATTACTATGAAAATTTAAAAATTGATACTGATATGTCCATTAGTTCATCAGATGTTATAAAAGATAATTATGATGTTGTAGTGTATAACTATCCATATTGGGGTGCTTCTACTAAACTAAATGAAATATATAATTCTGGAATAAATTTGTTAAGTCAGTATAATAATTATACTTCTGATTTAACTATTAATGATGATTCTAAAAATACTATATTTGAAGGCAATTCTGCAGATATTTTCAGTGCTAATTCAAATTTTTTAAATGGCTTATTGGGGGATTCTTTTCAAGAATATGATGGTGGAAAGGTATGGTATTGGCATTTCAATTCTAAAGCAACTATATTATATAAAACGGTTTATAATGATGAGGCTTTTGATAAAATTGGTTATCTGAAAGAAAATGATAATATGTGGTTTAATATTGGAGTTAATAATTCGATAAATTATGTTCCGATAATCGAATTTATTATGGGAAGAATTGAAGAATAATCTCTATATATAATAATGAAAATACTATTAAGACTTATTATGTTTATAAGATATAGGTATAATACTTTATTATTGTAAAATAAGCAATAATTTTGAATAAAAAAGCTAAAACTTTCTTACAACATTTTGTTGTTAAAGACGATTGACATATACTAGATACTTTGATAAAATAACAGATGTTTTAAGGGCTTTCTTAAAACCGCACTGAAAAGGTTAGAAGAGTTTTGATACCACCTTAAAGGCGAGTCTTAAATTTATAAGGAGGGATATTATGAAAGCAATTTTTGTAACAGGTGGAAAACAATATTGTGTTTCTGAAGGCGATGTAGTTTATGTTGAAAAATTAGATGCTGAAGTTGGTAAAGAAGTAACTTTTGATGAAGTTCTTATGGCTGGCGAAGTATTTGGTAATCCAACAGTTAAAAATGCAAGCGTAGTTGGCGTTGTTGAAAAACAAGGTAAACAAAAGAAAATTACTGTATTTAAGTATAAACCTAAGAAGAAATATCGTAAAAAACAAGGACATAGACAACCATATACTAAGGTTACTATTAAGTCTATTAATGTTAAATAATTATGATAAAAGTGAACTGTGTAGTATCTAACGGTTTAATTAGTAAAATAAGTATTAAAGGTCATGCAGACTATGATACTTTAGGTAAAGATATTGTTTGTGCGGCTGTATCTAGTATAGTTACAACTACTATAAATAATATAATAGCTTTAGAAGAGAATACGATTAAATACGATACTAAAGAAGGTAATGTTAATATTACTGTTCTAAGGAATAATGAGATTACTGATAAACTTTTAAATGTTATGTTAAATATGTTAAAAGAGTTAGCAACTGATTATCCACAAAATATAAAAATAGGAGGATTAAAATGAATTTTATGAAATTGAATATCCAATTATTTGCTCACGTTAAGGCTCAAGGTTCTACTCAAAACGGTAGAGATTCTGTTGGTCGTAGATTAGGTGCTAAGGCTAGCGACGGTGAAGTTGTTAGTGCTGGTTCAATAATCTATCGTCAAAGAGGAACTAAGATTTATCCAGGAACAAATGTTGGAATGGGAAAAGACCATACTCTATATGCTTTAGTAGCAGGTGTTGTTAAATTTGAACGTTTAGGTAGAGATAAGAAAAAAGTAAGTGTATACGAAGTTAAATAGTGTATACTTCTTTTTTTATGCTATAATTTTTTTATAAGATATAAAGGTAGGTTAATATGTTTGGAAAAATTATAGAATTAAAAGATAATTATATTTATTTAGAAAATAAGTTGGGAAGAGCTGAAACTAACTTAATTGGTTATCATGTTATTTTTAATGATTCTAATAAAATGTTAGTTGGTGAAATTGAAAATATAAGTATTGAAAGAATAGAAATACTACTTATTGGTGAAATAAAAAATGAAATTTACATGGCAGGGATTATAAAGAAGCCTAGTCCTAATGCGGTAGCTAGAATTATAACTAAAAAAGAATTAGAGTATTTACTTGGAAGTCAAGATTATAGTAATAGAAGTAACTTACTTATCGGGAATTCCCTTATTTATGATGGCTTTAAAGTTACTGCTGATAAAAACAGATTTTTTAGTGGCCATTTTGCCATTTTAGGAAATACTGGCTCTGGAAAATCGTGTGCGACGGCGAGACTGCTTCAAAACTTGTTTTATAGTAATGATGATAAATTGCCAATCAACTCACATTTTGTTATTTTTGATGTGTTTGGTGAATATAAAAGTGCGTTAAGAGGAATAGAAAATATTCATGGTTTAGGTTTTAAAAGCTATTCTACAAATCCTAAAGAAGATGATATGCCAGTTAAAATACCAGCTTATTTTTTAGGAGTAGATGATTTAGCTCTTCTACTTAATGTTAATGATTATAATGTTATACCTGTAATTGAAAATACTTTAAGATTAACTTATATTTTTACAAGTAAAGATCCGGATACGGTTAAATATAAAGACTATATAATAGCGTCAACTTTAATGGATATATTATCTTGTGGAAAACCGGCTCCGGCTATTCGAGACCAAATAATTGCCGCCTTAACTAAGTTTAATACAGTTAATATTAGTTTAGATTCAATTATTCACCAACCAGGTTATGATAGAACATTGCGTCAATGTTTACTAATTGATAGTCAAGGAAAAATGAATGCAATTGGTCCTTTAACTGATTTTGTAAAATCTTTCTTAAATTTTGATTTAAATGAATTAAAAATTAAACCTAATTTTATTTATACTTTAGAAGATTTACAAGTAGCATTAGATTTTTCATTACTTAATGAAGGTGTATTAAATTCTAGTGCTAGATATGATAAGTTAAATACTTTGAAGATAAGATTAAATTCAATAATTAATAGTGAATATAAAAAAATATTTGAGTTTGATGAAGTAGTATCAAAGAATGACTATATTAAACAATTTTTTAAAGCTAAAGATGGTAAGAATGCCCAAATAATTAATATTAATTTAAATGGTGTTGATGATAGAATGATTAAGATTTTATCAAAGATATATGGAAAAATGTTTTTTGATTATGTTACTAATTTAGAAACAAGAGCAAGTTTTCCAATACATATGGTAATTGAAGAAGCTCACAGATATGTTCAAAATGACCATGATTATGAAGTGTTAGGCTATAATATTTTTGATAGAATTACCAAAGAGGGAAGAAAATATGGTATTCTTCTTGGACTTATTACGCAAAGACCTAGTGAGTTATCAACAACTAGTTTATCCCAATGTTCAAACTTTTTAGTACTTAGATTACATCATCCAGATGATGTTGATATTGTAAGTAGAATTAGTGCCGCTGTAAATAAAAATATGTTAGAAAGGGTAAAAACTTTACGTTCAGGTATGCCTTTGTGTTTTGGAACAGCCTTTAATATTCCGGTAATCGTTGATATGACTTTACCTAATCCGATGCCTACTTCAACTAGTGTTGATGTTGTAAAAGTTTGGTATAACTAAAATGGAAAATATTGTATATCATGGAAGTAGTACTTCTGATTTAACAGTTTTAGAGCCACATAAATCTACACATGGTAACTTTGTTTATGCAACAAACTATAAAGAAATAGCAACTATTTTTGCTAAAAAATATGGTCATGATTTAACTTATGGTATTGACAGAAGTAGTAAGAACGAACCTTGGATAATAACAGAAAGAGTACCAGGAGCTTTTGATAGAATGTTTAATAATCCGTTTTTTTTATATACTTTACCAGGTGATACTTTTAAAGATATAAAAACTGGTTTTGCAGAGGTCGTTTCTGATACTAGTGTGAAAGTTTTAAAAGAAAAAAAATATCCTAATGTATATGAAGCTTTAAAAAAATTAGAACAAGAAGGAAAAATAAAGCTTATTTCATATGATAGAGAAAGTGAATTAATTAAAACTGATGAAATAGAAATGCTGGAAAACTTTGTGGCTTTTAGAAAAAGAAATGGCAGAACTTTTACTAAGTATGAATTTGAAGATATGGTATTCTTACATCCTAACTTGTTAGGACGTATTAATGAAATATTATTAGAAGAAAATATAAATAATCAAATAATAAAAAAAGAAGATTTAATAACAATTCTTTAGAAAAAATTGTGTTTAATGAGTACTGGTTTAAAAAATGAACCTTTCTTAAATAATGGTATTAAAGTAATATTAGAAACTTATCCAGAATTAGAAAACTATGTTAAACAATCTTTAGAAATAAATAATTTTAATAAAGAACAATTAATTAAAGTAGTGCTGGATTTAATATTTTCTGGTTATCCTGATATACCTGTTAATATAAAAGAAGGTATATATAGACATTATTTACAGGACAAAAGAGATATTAAAGAGATTGCTAAAGAAATATATGATTATTTTAGAAGATTTGGTAAATTAGAAAAACTTATTAACAAAGATATAGATGAAAATATAACAGATAATTCGATTATTTTAATTGGCCCTATGGGAGTAGGTAAATCTACTGTATCTAAAAATTTACAAAGTTTAACAGGAATGGCTGGTATTAGTTTAGATAATAAAGAACAGTTAAAAGATTTGTATGCTAAAAGGGATGAATTTTTAAGTAAAAAAGATTTTGAACTATATTTAACAGGAAGTGTTTTTTATAGTTTAGATAAACCGGCTATTATTGATTTTGGGGCAGGTCATTCTATTTATAGGACGCCACTGGCTTTTTATGAGTTCCAAAGATTAATGAAAAAGTTTAAAAATATTGTTTTTCTAGTACCTAGTGAAGATAAAGATGAAGCTTTAAGGATAATAAATGAAAGAGTAGCAAATCGTGGTCAAAATAATGATGTAGATTATACTAAGATTAATAAAAGTCATTTAGAAAGTCCTTGTAATGATATAATAGCTACTATGAAAGTATGTACTAAGGAAATGAATCCTAAAGAGACAGCAAATGAGATATTAAGAAGAATACAAGAAAGAAAAGAAGAAGTAGATATTAAAAAATAGAGTAGATTATATTTTTAAAAGTGTCTAATTTATTGTCAAATTAGGATAACATTTGTAAAAATAATTTTCATTTTAAATTAAGTATGCTAATATTAAGAGGAATAGAGATAATAGAATTAACAAAAATTACTATTCAAAAGTTTAATAATTATCATAAGAGGAGGAAGATTTATGGGATTTATTAAAGCGTTTGCAGGAGCAATAAGTAGTACTTTTGCTGACCAATGGAAGGATTTTTATGTTCCTAGTAGTAATATAACAGAAACATCTGCTGTATATCCTGCTGTGTTAAAAAGTATTAACAATGGTAGAGGAGAAAACTATAAAGGTAATGCTAATATCATTACTAATGGTAGTAAAATTGTAGTACCAGAAAATACAGCTTTAATTACAATACAAGACGGTGCAATTACAGGATGTATTACTGAGGCTGGTGGTTATGAGTTTAAGTCAGATGATGTAAATTCAAAATCAATGTTTGCTGGGGACGGAATATTTGGACAAACAATTAAATCAACATGGGAAAAAGTAAAATTTGGTGGTATTCCTGGAAGTCAACAATTAGCATTCTATGTTAATTTAAAAGAAATTCCTAATAATAAATTTGGTACTCAATCAGAAATTTATTGGGATGATGCTTTTTTAGGAACACAAGTTGGTGCAATTACAAGAGGTACTTATACTTTAAAAATAGTTGACCCACTATTATTTGTTAAAAATTTTGTTCCAGCTAAATATTTAGTAGCTGATGCATCAGTATTTGATTTTGGTGATATGGATAATGATGCTTGTGAACAATTATTTAGTGAAGTAGTTGGTACTTTATCATCAGCATTCTCTAAGTATACAAATGACCCTGAAAAAGGTAATAGAATTACTAAGATTCAAGCTGATCAAATTGGTTTTGCTAAGGCAATGAGTGAAGCAGTAGAAGAAGCATATCAATGGAAAGAAACTAGAGGTATAGAAATCGTTAAAACGGCTATTCTTGCTATTGAATACGATGAAGATACTAAGAAATTAATGAGCGATGTTAAGAAAGCCGATGCTTTAAGTGGCGCTAGAGGAAACTCATTTATGCAACAAGCTGCTGCCCGTGGTCTTCAAAGTGCCGGCGAAAACGGTGGCGGAACTGGTATGGCTTTCATGGGAATGGGCGCTAATGCTGCTGGTAATATGATGAATGGTTTTGCCCAAGAAAATACTCCTTCATCTTATAATCCAGGTTTTGCTAATAAAGAAAGTAATACACAGAATAAAGAAGGCGAAGATGCAACTGCTAAACTTCTTAAAATGAAAGAACTTTTAGATGCTGGCGCTATCACTGCTGAGGATTACGAAAAAGTAAAAAAGCAATTATTAGGAATATAAGAAGTGGAAGATAATACTAAAACTAATATTACTAATACTAATAATGGGCCAACTATAATAAAAACAGACAATGGTATAGAAAATGGTCAAAATAAATGTCCAAAATGTGGAGCAACAGATATATCACCTGTTGCTTCTACTGGTCATTTACGTTGTAATTTTTGCCATTATGAATTTGAGTCAGAAAAATTTGATGCTATGATGAGTGATATCGATGCTTTAAATGGTGAAGTTATTGGTTCTGGGGCTCAAGATATCGCCAGTGATGCTTCTAATATTGTTACATTTAAATGCAGTAGTTGTGGAGCAGAAGTAGTTGTTGATACAGCTAGCAGTATGCAGGCTAGATGTCATTGGTGTCGTCATATATTGTCTGTAAATGAACAAATTCCAAACGGAAGTGTTCCAGATACATTACTTCCTTTTAAAGTGTCGAAAGAAGAAGCAGAAGGAATAATTAAAGCTTTTGTTAATAAAAGAAAATTTTTTGCTAATCCTAAGTTTAAAAAAGAATTTACGACTAATAATGTCATGGGTGTATTTTTCCCTTATATGCTTTTAGATGTTAATGCCCATGCTAATTTTAGTGGTGAAGGAGAGCATCAGACAAGAGTTTATCAAGTAGAAGAAGGAGAAACACGACATACAAGATATGATGCTGATGTTTATCATGTAGAAAGAGATTTTGATTTAACAATTCAAGGTTTATCTATTGAGTCAAATTCTAATAATTTAAACGAAGTAAGTGGGAAAACAAATAATATTATTAATGCTATAATGCCTTTTGATACAGAAAATTGTGTTAAGTTTAATGCTAATTATTTAAGAGGTTTTAACTCGGAAAAAAGAGATGTTAATATTGAAAATTTAAAAGGAACAGCTTATGAACAATCCAAAGATATTGCTAGATATACATGTAATAGTACACTAGGAACGTATGATAGAGGAGTTCGTTGGGATAATGAGACCTTGAATATAAAAGGTGAACAATGGACATCTGCTTATTTACCAGTATGGCTTTATAGTTATTTAGAAGATAAAGGTAATAAGAAGTTATTACATTATGTTGCTGTTAATGCAAGAACTAAAGAAGTTATGGGAAGTGTTCCTATTCATATACCTATGTTACTACTAGCATCTTTTATAGTAGAAATATTTGGTTATATAGCTGCCAGTAATATAGATTGGGATTATAGTTGGATATTTTTATCAGTTGGTTTTATTTACTTTTTTGTTATTTATAATATATATCGTAATAAGGGTGCTCGTCATACTTATGAAAGAGAAACTAAAAGAGAAATGAAAAACTTAAATAAGGTTGATAATTTTGTAAGAAGAAATAATGGTCAATCTAGTAGTACGATGAGTGGTGCGAATAATAGAGCTATTAAAGGTAAATTTCATTAAGAAAAATAAAATGTTAGAATTAATTTTCTAGCATTTTTTAGGTGGTATAAAAGCTGTTTAAAATGGGTAAAATAACTCGTTAAATAGAGTTTTTCATAGAGCTTAATACTCTATGAAAGCGGAAAAACGGTATCTATTTTTAATTTATATATAAACTATATCACAGATTTTAGGCTTTTAAAAGGGTCTTTTTTTACGTATTGTAGTCAATTTTCTAGTCAGAAATCTTTTATGTAAATCCAGTATTTATAAGGCATTGCAAGGTGTTTGATGGTCAAAAGAAGCAAATTCTATTGTGGTCAAATTTCTGGTCAAAATTTTATAAACCTAGGTGAATACTGGTTTTGCAAGGCATTTTTCATAGAGTATTAAGCTCTATGAAAGCGTAATTACGGCCTAGTGGTTATTGTGGGTTACACTAATTTAGTAATTATTTTTAAAAAAATGGTCATAATAAAGTAGTAAGGAAAACATTTATGAAGAAAAAGATTAGTATATTAATTATTAGTTTGATTATAGTCTTAGCAAGCCTAGGCTTATCTTATGCTTATTGGAAAATAACTCTAATGGGTGATAAAGGTAATAATGTAACATCTGGTTGTTTTAATATAGAAATGATTAATCAAAAAGATGAAATAACTTTAGGTAGTACTTTTCCGATAACTGATGCTGAAGGTTTAAAGTTAAAACCATTTAGTTTTACTTTAAAGAATACTTGTACCATCTTTGCTCATTACTATGTTAATATGGAAATGTTAGAAGGAACGACCTTAAATAGTAGGTTTGTAGCCGTAAGAGTTAATAATGAGGCAATTAATACTTTAGATACTTATAAAGTAGCCAATACTACTATTAGTACTTCAATGGAATCAAGAACTATTGCCGAAGGTTACTTAGGAGCCGATGAAGAAGTAGATTATACTGTATCATTTTGGATGGATGAAGATGCTACCATTGATGATGATGTTATGAATAAAGTCTTTAAATCAAAAATAGTTATTAATTCTGAACCCGGCAAGTATGAT
>CAKOSN010000019.1 GCA_934102255.1 uncultured Bacilli bacterium
TAAATTAAAATTATAGACAAAGTCACAACTTTTAAAAAAAACATATAAAAAGCACTTGTAAAAGCTTAGAAAGTCATACATTTTTTTCAATATTTAATTTTTTTTAATTCTTAAATTTTACATTAATACTGCCGATGCCACCACTAATTTTAATAAGGTTTTCACCGCTACCAATTAAAGTATCACTGCTATAAATTTTATCATCAACATTGATGCTACCAATACCTTTTTCAATGTTTAGTTTATAGCTTTCTAGGCTACCAATTAAGTATAAATCAAGAGAGCCAACGCCACATTCTATTTTAGATTCACCTAAGATACTGGCTTTAATATCAGTTTTGCCAACACCGGCTTCTAAGTCTAAATTATTTAAGGTACCGTCTAGTATTTCTAATAAGCCAACACCACTATCGATTGTTGTATTGGTACTTACTTCTAATTTTTCAAATAAAGTCTTACCGGCTCCTAACTGTAATTTTAAATCATTTGTTTTTAAATAAGCGACATCAGTTTTACCAGCACCCATTTCTAATTTTACTGTTTTAAAAGCATAACTACTTGGTAAATAGACTTTAAGAACTAGGTTGCCTTTATTAAAGGCTGGTGTGCCATTTTCTTTGATTTTTAAAGTCCCATTTTGATAATCAATTTTTATTTTCTGATTATTGGTATCAACTCTAAATTCATTAGAATCAATAATTTCTAAGCTAGTTGTTTTTAAAGTAATATCTAAATTATCGATAATTTCATTTTCATCATAAATAGAGGTTATTTCCGATGTTTGATTTGTATTTGCAAATAAACTAACAACGAAGAAGACACCTGCTATCATAGATGAAATTATAAAAAAGGCTAAAAGATATGCTAAGGCTTTAGCAGCATTTACAAAACTACGGCTACTCATTTGATATCAATCCCACCGAAGACGCAAGTAGCATTTAAATAAATAGTTGCTTTAGCATCCTTGTTTTTCTTACTTTTATCATCAACACCACCAAAAATACATGTTGGATTCAATTCTAAATTCACATCATCAGGTAATAATATATCAATTCCCCCAAAAACACTTGATGCGGTAATGACGATATCTTTTTTTAATTTAGCTTTTCTTAAATCTAATTCTAGACCCCCGAAGATTGCATTAACATCCGCTCCTAAAATAGAATTTTCAACGGTTAATTTTTGTCCACTAAAGACAGCATCACATTTTAAGGTATCTTTGTCATCGCATTTTATTTCTTTAACTTTTTCACGAAAATCAGTTCCTACTATACCTTTTATAATGCAAGATAAACCAATAATAACTAATATTGTTGGAAAAACTAATTTCATAATAATTTCAAAGTTAATAACACCTTGACTAGCAAGTAATAAAAGAACGCCTACGACAAATAAAATCATGTCACCAGTTTTATCTTTATCTTTAAGTAACCCCATAAAACTAGGAATAATTAAGAATAATGTCCACCATCCGTCAAAGAAAACATTGATTGATGCTATCCCAAGCGAATTAAGACCAACAATAAGACCTAAAACTATAAATATTAAACCCCATATTATACTTTCTACTTTTTTCATAATAAACTCACTTTCTTAAATTAATTATATATAAACTCTACTTTTCACTACGATTCTTAAATTGTAAAATTATTGGTGTTCCCGTAAAATCAAAAGCTTCTCTTATTTTATTTTCTAAATAACGTTCATAACTAAAATGCACTAAACCTTTATTGTTTACTTCAAAAGTTATTTTTGGAGGTTGACTACCAGTTTGATGAGTGAAATAAATTTTTAAACGTTTGCCCTTATATGAAGGGGCTTCATGTAAGTTATAAGCCTCAGTGATAACATCGTTTAAAACATTAGTTGGTACTTCTCTAATTGAATTTTCATAAGCTCTAATAATAGCAGGCATTAACATAGAAACGCGTTTTTTAGTCTTAGCACTTAAATAAACAGTTTCAACATAAGGTATAAATTGGAATTCATTTTTAATTTTTTGTTTCCAATCTTTTAGGGCAGTATCAAAGTTAGTTATAGTATCCCATTTATTAACAACTAAAACTACAGCTTTACCGGTATTAATGGCATAACTAACTATATGCTTATCATGTTCAATTATACCTTCTTCAGCATTAATAACCACACAACAGACATCACTACGTTCGATAGCTTTTAAACTACGAATAACGGAATACTTTTCGATATTTTCATAAACTTTACCTTTTTTACGCATACCAGCCGTATCAATTACGGTATATTTTTCGCCATTGTAACGAAAATCGGTATCGATAGCATCTCTAGTTGTACCAGAAACATCAGATACGATTGACCTTTCAGTGCCAAGTAAAGCATTTATAAGACTACTCTTACCAACATTAGGACGACCAATAATACAGAATTTTAAGTTATCATTTACTGGGGTAATATCTTCTTCCATTCCCTTAGTAATTTCAGCAAGTAAGTTATCAATTCCTAAATTATGAGACCCACTAATAGGTAAAACTACCGGAAATCCTAATTCATAGAAATTATAGATTAATTCATCAGCTAGTTTTTTATTATCTAATTTATTAACCGCCACAATAACTCTTTTGCCTGATTTTATAAGCATATTTCTAATTTCATAGTCATTTTGATTTAATTCATATCGACCGTCTACTACAAAAACAATAACATTGGATTCATCGATTGCTAGTTCGGCTTGCATTTTAATATCTTTATTAAAATCACCTAGTCCTAAGTCAATTCCACCAGTATCTATTAGTAAAAATTTGCGGTCCTTATACTCTACATTACCATAAATTCTATCTCTAGTAATACCAGGAGTATCCATAATTATTGATTTAGATTCTCCGATTAATCTATTAAAAAGTGTTGATTTTCCAACATTTGGTCTTCCTATTAAACATACTGTTTGCATAATAATCCCTCCTTATAAAAAGTCAATTTATCATATCATATCAGGCTTAGCATTGCAATTATTTAAGATATTTTTTCTAACTTATTTTTGTCCAAGTAACAACTATGGTCGTTATTTTTCCATAAGCACTACTGGTTCTAGTGGTACTATTTAGAGCTACTCGGTAAGATATATCAATATTTCCTAAATGTTGCTTAGTTAAATCACCACTACTATTTTGATAATTGGTTGATAACGTATTAGGATAGCCATTAACTTTAGTTAAATCAAACAAATCACCACTTTTTAATTCTAAAATAGTCTTACTTCCGACTTCATAATTAACAGTTACTTTACTAATATAATAATCACCAGGTACTTCATCGGTTCTATATGTTCGATAGCTTTTATAATTAGACCAGCCATAACTACTGTTTTCCATGGGCTTTTTAGCATTAATCGTATCATTTAAAGTATAAGTTATATTTTTAGTCGCACCAGCACTTGCCGTTTCTTTTTGATAAGTAATATCATCACCACAAATTTTGTTATCAGCATCAGTACTTTGATATCTAAAGCTTGCATATAAACGTTTATTAGCCATCCAAATTTTAACTAATTTATAATCCATGGATGAATCATCACGAGGGTCTACTAAACAATATGAGTCTTTGCTATAAAGAACACAGAATTTTTTACCGTTAGCTTGGTCTTTTTTTTCGTCATTAGTTAAAGTACTTTTGATATCGTTATCGCCTTTTAAGTAGCCCATATTTACTAAGTCCATTAAAGAGACATTATCTATACTATTAGTATTGTTTATCTCTTTATCCGCATAGTAATCATTAGCATATTCTAAGGCTGCGCTTTCAATAATTTTAATCTTACTGCAAAAAGATTGAACTTTTAAGCTGCGGCCAATTCTGGTAATACCGGGAACAGCCACGGTAATTAAGACAGCCATTAAAACGATAACGGCAAGTAACTCTACTAATGTGAAACCCTTTCTATTTTCTTTTTTCATGTTACACCTTATTTTTTAACACATATTATATCGATTGATGTACTATCGCTAGTTAAGACGCCACTTAGAGCAAAAGTTCCTGCTATATTGCCAAAACCATATTCACTACAAGAATAACCACTTTTAGGTTTAATATTGGTTATTTTGTAAGTTTGACCTTTTTTATAAGTATTTTCACGACAGAAATCAGAAACTTGACGAGCTACTAATTTATCATCAATATATAAATCAAAGTAAACAGGTAAATCACTATACATATTACTTGAATTAATTGAAGAGTTTACATCTAAACGACTATACCCACTAAAATTGCCAGCCTCAGCATAAGTTCCGTACTCATTAACATTATAGGTAACTTTTTCACCACATATTTTAGCATCAGCATCCTCGCTATTATATAAATATCTACCATATAAACGATTATTTTCAGAATAAATATCAATATAATTATTATCTAGTGATGACTTATCTCTAGGGTCTGTTACACAATTACTACCTACAGTACAATTATCACTATCTTTTTTTAGATAACCTTTTTCTACTAATAAACGAATAGGTATTTTATTTGCTATAACCATTTTACTATCGGTTGCTAAATCACTTAAGTTATCTTGAGCATAATATTTAGCAGCAGCTTCAATACTTTCTACTTTTTTACAAAACATATTAGTTCTATTTTTTCTAAGTAGACCATTCACACTAGGAACAGCAATTAATGAAACAATAGCCAGTATAACGATAACTGCTAGTAACTCTACTAATGTAAAACCTTTATTTTTTTTCATAATCTCACCTTATTACCTTCGTATCATTAACTTAATTATATAGTAAAAATTGGTTAAAATAAAGATAAATTACTATTTAAGGGTTATTATTTACATAATATAAGTTTATATTTATTAACTTTGTTACCTTTAGTAAATTAAGAGTAAGAAAAAACTCCTAAACACATAAGTATTTAGAAGTACGATAGTAAGTTTAAGAAATTTAATTATGAAAAGTTTTAGTTTAAGTTATTATTTATTTTTAAAGAGTATCTATTACTTTTTGTTCTCTTGTTATTTCCGTTTTTATATCTTTACTAGAACATTCTGTTAAAGTAACCCACCCTAAGTCATAAGCTAAATTATATAGTTCTTTAGCTAACATACTTAAAGATTGAAACTGATTTAAAAATTCTTTATAGATAAATTCACTACTTGCTTCATTTAGAGCATAAGCATAGTTTGTAACCATTGATTTTACGGTTTGTAAAACATCATCTAACATGGCCTTACTTTCCATTTTTCTCACCACTTTCTAATAATTTTTTGAGTTTTTTAACATTATTAGTTGTAACTTCGAGGGCTTCTTGTAAGTAAGGACATAAATCATCATCAAAGCATTCCTCTATAAAATAATTTAATTTTAGCCTTAAAGTATCATTCCAATTAAACATATCTTGGATATAGGCTAAATCTTTGGTTGAAACCATTTTAGGCCATTCCATTATTAATCATCTCCTCATTTTTATTATGAGTAATTTTTATGATTTTTATAATACCAGTTTTAGGAATTTTTAACTTAGAAAAAAATACTTGAAATTAATCAAGTACTTCATCATCAAAAAGGCTTTTAATTATTTTAACTAAATCATTATCTTCTAACTTAGTTAAAGCTTCATTAAAATTATTTATTTCTTCTTCAGTTATAGTATTAATATCACTTGAATCAGTAATAGCTGTTTCGTCTATACTATCTATTGTTTTAGATGAATAATTAATATCGAGATTAAGATTTGCTCCTTTTATATTTATAGTTCCTTTAATCATATCATCAGTAGATTCAGTAATATTGAAATCAATCTTACCAGTAGTTTTATTTTGATTATCAAGGATAGTATAATCTATAATATAGCGATTAGAATTTTTATTATCAATATCTAATTCTATAGAATTAACATCATCATAATAGTAAAGAATATCTATTTTCTTAGTAGAAGTATAATAAATAACTTTAATATTTGTATCATCATAGTTTTTAAAATCAACAATAATAGAACTGTCATTTATTGTTATATCATAAGTAGCACTATCAGTAATATTTAAAGTTACTTTGACTATTTTACTAGAACCAGTTGTATAAATATTTAAGGTGCCAATATTTTCTTTACTTTTTAAAATTATATCTTTAAAATTGTCTTTAGTTATGCCAAAATCATTTAAAGAAGAGCCAAAAGTATTAAACAAACTTTCTTTTAAGGTTTTATCTTTATCTATTTTATTTACTAATTTGCTTAAAGATAAAGCATTTAAAACATAGGAATATCTAGTTGTTTTAGTATCTACTCCATTTACTAAAGTAGTAATATTTTTCTTATCTATAAATTTTTTATCTAAGGATGATAATATAGCTTTTCTTAATTTTTTACTTATATTATTTAAATCATCATAATTAAATATACTAGTAGTAAAAATGGAATCAATTATATCATTAAGATTAACACTATTATCACAAGTTTCGCCATCGCACTGGTTAAAATTATAATTAAGTTCATAGGTTGTATTTAAAACATTACTTTTCAAATAAGTTTTACTATTTTGATGAATAATATCTCCTTCTAAAATAGTATTATTATCTTTAATTGCCTTAGCATTAGCGCTAATTATTTTGTTATTAGAGTCTTTGTTTAAGCTAAGATTTATTGTATCTGTTTCTGATATTATATCAAGAGTTAAATTATTAGGTTTATCTAGAGGATTTGCTACTTTTTTATATTTGCTTAAAGTTTTATCAACGGTATCAAAGGTTGTATTTATAGCTTTTTTATAAACTCTAGTTTTATCATTTAAATTAATATATAAGATAAATCCTATAAGAAGAATTAAGCAAAATAAGCAACCAACAACAAGACTTTGATAATCTTTTTTATCTTTCTGTTTCATTTTTTTCCTTTCTAATTGTTAGCACACAACAATGCACCAGCAGCAACACCAGCAGCAGTTGCACCAGCAAGAACCCAACCAACTGGTCCACCAAATAACATTAAGGCAAAAGCCCCAATACCAAGACCAGCAGCACCACCGGCAGCAGCACTGGCAAGATATTCTTTGCAATCTTTATCAGTAGCTAAACTAGCGCCATAAGTAGCAACACCCGTTTTGCTTACTTCACGGAAGGTAAAATATTTAATATCACTTTTAGCAACGTAAATGTTAAGATGTTGTCTATCACTATTATCTTTTGTTATATTATCACTAAAGTATTTATCCCAATTTCCAAAAGGATTATCTTGTAATTTTTTTACATCAGTTTGACTTGTTGAAAAACCAGCTTTAGAAGTATTAATGCCACTTGGTATTTTCTTAGCATTAGTAACCGTTATATACATATTATAATAATAACCAGCAGTAGCAAGGCCTAACCATTTCTTTTTCTTAGTTCTATCTCCTGCTCTTAAAACTACTATTGGATTTACTTTATCAATTTTAACATTGATATCATATTTCTTTTCCACTGTATTACCTAAATTATCTTTTATAGTAAAAATAACACGAGCAGTTGAAATATAGTTATTATTAACGACTTCATTTTCAGCTTTTTCTTTGGCTTTTTGTTCATCGCTTTTTTTACTTTCATCGTTACCTCTGGCATTTATTTGCATATCTTCTACATGGAATGTGTAACTGACACTGGTGGTATTAACTGTTTTATTATTAACTAAAACTTTATTACGGCCATTAGAAGTATCGATTATAGAGTAAGTAAGCTCATTTTTACAACCGGCTTTGGAATCGGTTTTGCAACCAAAACTGACAGTTAAATCATCACGAGTCCAAGAAGTTCGGTTTGGATAACTTATAAATTCTGTTGGGCCAGTTCTATCGATATTATTTATAATTATTTCTTGTTTTTCAGAAATATTACCTGTATTATCTACGGCATAAATATAATATTTATCATTTTGAGAAATATAATTTTCTGTTGGCGAAACAAAATCATACTTAGTTGAACCGGCTGGTAGGTCATCTTTGGAAATATAATAACCATAAATTCCAGAACCATTGCCGTCAGTTGCGCTTAAAGTAACTTTAACACTTCCCGTTGTAAGAGCACTATTATATTCAGCAGTTACTTTAGGGGATTCCATATCTATTTTAACATTGGTAGTTTTGGAAATTTTATAAGATTTAGTAGTATTATTAACGTTTTCAAGTAATTCCAAATTAACATAAACATTATTATTAAAAATATAATTGGTATTAATCAATTTAACATTTAAGCATTCTTTTTCTGGATTAGTTAAATTATAGATTGTATCACAATAACGGCTTCCTAATCCTGATTCGATTGAACCGCCAACATTAAAATTAATTTTATTATCTTTTAGACTATATTTACTTATATTTTTTACTTTTACAAGTAAATAAACTTGTTCATTGACCCAATCATCAGAAATTGATTCTAAAGAGTCATCGCTTTTAATAAAACGTTCGATAGTAACATTTTGCTCTAATTTTTCTTCATCTAATAATTCACAGCTACCATTAAGGTCATATGTAATATTATAATCATCCATATCTCTACTAATTGTAAAATTCATACAATCTAGGAAATCATTAGTTACAGGATTATCAATTTTCTCTTGTTCAGGATTTTCAGGATGCTCGGCATCAACATACCCTAAATCAATAAGACTACTTAATGAAATAGTTTTATTAACTATATCATTATCCTCGGCGTACTCTAAGGCTTTCTCCTTATAATAAGCCACTTTATTTGTAAGACTATTTTCTTTTAATCTTTTGCTTATTCCATTATATGCACTACTAGATATTGTTATTAAAATGCCCAAAATAACAATAACAGCCAGCATTTCTGGAATAGTAAAGCCACACTTTTTCTTCATTTTTCTTCTCCTATTCTAGATGAGTATAGCACGAAAAGAAAATAAAAAAAAGACCAATTAAGTCTTTTTAATCAGTCTTTATAAATTAAATTAGTTTAAAGCGTCTTTTAATTTAGATCCAGCTTTGAATGATGCAACAGTCTTAGCAGGAATATGTAATGGCTCTTTAGTTAATGGGTTGATACCATCTCTTGCATCACGTTTTTTAGCAGCAAATGTACCGAAACCAACTAATGTAACCTTTCCTTCTTTTTTAAGTCCTTCTACTACGCCTTCAACAAAAGCATCTACAGCACGAAGAGCATCAGCTTTTGATAAACCGGCTTTAGCAGCGATAAATTCAACTAATTCAGTTTTTCCCATAATTTTGTCCTCCTATTATAATGTAAATTATGTTATAAGGACTACAATCCTTACAATTAGACTTTAGCACAATATTCCTAGGTAAATCAAGGAAAATCAGTTAATTTATAGTAAAAATATACAAAAAAAGCTCATTTTTTATATTTTTAGAGCTTTTTTAAGTTATTTTTATTAATTTCAGGTAAATTTCAAAATGGTTAATTGACACTTATTAGACATTTTTTATCTTTATTTAAATTATGTTTTTAAAGAAAATAAGATGACTTAATTATTGTTGCTTAACTAATATTTGTTGCATTGGATAATTTTTTTATTCAATTATTATATTTTAAATTAACATTGTTTTTTAAATAACAATAGCTATTAAGTTATTGGCCCCTTTATTAACTATTTTGGTAACAGTTTGACTTAGTTTATAGCGAGTATTTTCTGGCATAATAGATAATTTAGCTTGAATACCTTCTTGAACGATTGTATCTAGGCTACGCCCAAATATTTCACTCTTCCAAATACTTTGGGGGTCTGTTTCATAGTCTTTCATAATGTAGTTAATTAATTCTTTACTCTGAAGTTCACTACCAATGATTGGTTCGAAGGTTGAGGCAACATCTACTCGAATTAAATGTAAGGAAGAAGCAACAGCACGTAATTTAACGCCATATCTACTACCTTGCTTAATTACTTCTGGAGTATCTAATTTCATATCTTTTAGACTTGGATAAACAATGCCATAACCGGTTGACCTGGCTTGTTTTAAGGCGCTTTTAATACCGTCTAATTCCTCTTTATTATCTTTATAGGTTGCAAATACTTTTAACATGGAAGCTTTGGTGTTAACCTCACTACCGATAAATTCTTTTAAAGTATCATTATAAAGTTCATCAGAAGAATCTAAATTGACCATAACGGTTCCGGTACCACTATCTAATTTGCTAATATAAGCTTTATTAATATATTTAGAATTTTCAAAGTAAGTAATTAAATTATCAACATCTTTTAACTTTCTAATTTCTAAAGTACTATTTCTAATAAGTTCTAAGTAATGTTTTTTAATTTCATTTTTATTATCTAAGATAGATACCCATTCCGGAATAGAAAATTCAATATCTAAAACTGGATATTCATAAAGGGCTGTTTTTAATACTTCATAGATGTCGGCCTCACGCATATCAAGAACTGATAGGGGCATTACGGGAACATCATAATTTTCTTTAATTTCTTTAGCGATATTTAAACATTCATTACTACTTGGATTTTTACTATTTAAAATAACAATGAAGGGTTTACCTAAGCCTTTTAATTCATTTATTACTCTAGCTTCCGCTTCAATATAATCGCTTCTTTTTAACTCGCCAATCGAACCGTCTGTGGTAACGACAATACCAATAGTGGAATGGTCTTTAATAACTTTTTCCGTACCAATAGCAGCGGCTTCTTGAAAGCTTATAGCCTCATTAAACCAAGGGGTTAAAACCATACGAGGATTACCATTTTCATCTTCGTAACCAGTGGCATTTGGAATAACATAACCAACGCAATCAATTAATTTAACATTACAACTAAAGTCTTCAATTTTAATGTTTGCGCCATTACTAGGAACGAATTTAGGTTCTGTGGTCATGATGTTTTTGCCACCAGCACTCTGAGGAATTTCATCTAAACATCTTTTCTTTTGCGTTTCATCGGCGATATTAGGAACAATTAAGTTTTCAATTACTTTTTTTATAAAAGTTGATTTACCCGTACGAACTGCCCCTACTACTCCTAAATAGATATCCCCATTACCACGGGTTGCTAAGGGAATTATTACATTATCTTTCATCTTATCACACTCTCTTACTACCTAATCTTATGAATATTATAAGTATTTAGAACTTAAAAGAATGGAAGTTTTATTTAAGAGTATTTTAAAATAGTAATTAAAAATTTTATTAAGAAAAATCAATTAAGAAGCGCACTAAAAGAGTTAATTATTTAGAGAATCATTAATAAGTTTTAAAATTTCTTTGGGGTTTGTAATATTAGGATTATAAGTAATAGTCATATTAAGTTTGTTGTTTGTATAAATATCATCACAATAATCGGTAATAACAGAATTAATTTTGGGGTTATCTAGTAAAGATTCAACCATAATTTTAAGACAGTATTCACAGCAAAAATCATTAATAGTAGTATGGTATTCTTGGGTTGCTTTGCCATGCTTATCAAAGCCAATAATACTTGGTATCTTAGTCAATTCTAAATATAAAAGTATTTCTAATTTTAGCATTTTAATAGTAATTTTAGTCTCATCATAGTAAATGGTAATCGTTGTAAATTCTTTATTATTAATTGTTACTTTTTCGATGCCATCTAAGTGTTTTAAGTATTCATCTAGTCCCTTATACGCTGGTGCATCAATAAATAGTGTTAATTTTGTCATAAATTTATCCTTTCTTAAATTAAATATTTTATAGTAAAAGTGGTACCATCATGACCAGTTTCAACATTAATAAGGCCATCATTACTTTCAATGATTTTTTGGGCAAGAGACAGGCCAATCCCAATACTATTGGCACTTCCCCCACTGCCTTTATAAAATCTTTCAAAGATATGAGGTAAATCTTTTTCGCTAATGCCATCACCATAATCTCTTATTTTAATACTAAGATAGACTTTATTAGCACTAGTGGTTATATCGATTTTACTATTTTCTTTAGAGTGTTCAACACAGTTTTTTAAGATATTCGTAATAGCCTCTACTTGCCAGTTTAAATCACAATTAATTTTAATACCAGGTTCTAAATTCTTGATAACCGTGATATTTTTTAAGTCACATAAAGGAGAAACATTCTTTATAGAAGAAGTTACTATCTCATCTAAATAAACCTCTTTTTTTATAAAATGAACCGTGTTAGAATCTAACTTCGATAACTTTAGAAGATTTAAAGCGAGAAAATTAATATTTAGAAGTTCTCTTTTAATATCTCTTATAAAGTCTTCTTTAGTATTTTTATCCATATCAGGATTATCAATGATATTATCTAAAATAATTAAAATAGAAGTAATAGGAGTCTTTAATTGATGAGAAATATCGGCTAAGGTATCTTTTAAATCTTTTTTCGCTTGTTTAGAATTTTCCGCATCTTCTTTTAATTTAATAGTTACTTTATATAATTCATTTTTTAAAATAGATAATTCATCTTCTGACATTTCTTCGATATCAATCTTATAATTTCTTTTATTTATTTCTTCTAAACACTTGGTAATTTTATTAATCTCCCGGTCTTTTTTAGCATTAAATCTTAAAAACAAGAAGATAAGGAAGAATGTACTTATGAAAACTATCATAATATTAGTTACTAAGAATTGCTGATATTTATTATCATTTTCGATTAAAAGCGATTTATTATCAATAGTTAGACTATATTGTTCCAGAACTTTACCATCTTTTTTGGAACTCTTTAAGATATTATATAGTTCTTCATCTGTAATAGCCGGATAATCTTCTTTAATTTTTAAAATAATACTAGTTATTTTGGTATCAAAGTTATCTTTATATACTTGGTATTCATATTTATTAATACTATAGGTTAAAAAGATAATAAAAATAGTATATAAACTTAAAATTATTAAAAACTTTTTTAATTTTTCTTTATTTTTCATAATCAATCCTGTAACCTAAACCTTTAACAGTCGAAATAATATCGGTTCCTAATTTTTGTCTTATTCTTTGGAAGTATACCGTTATTGTATGGCTATCAACATCATTACCAGTCCATTCATAAATTTTATCTAAGATAGTATTACGACTTACGAGCTTGTTTAGATTTAAGAATAAAAGATGCAGAAGTTTTAACTCTAACGGAGTTAATTCGATTTTTGTGGTATCTTTATAAACTAACATTTTATCCATATCAAAACTTATATCCTCGACTTTTAAAATACTATTATGTTTTTGGCGTAATAAGATTTTATTAATACGTGCTAGTAATTCTTTGGTCGAAAAAGGCTTAGTTAAATAGTCTTCAGCCCCTATTTCAAGACCTCTTACAATATCATCTTCCTCATCTTTAGCGGTTAAAAAGATTGTAGGAATATTTAAGGCTTTTAGATTATCGGTAAAGAAAGTAAAGCCATTACCATCCGGTAAAGTTACATCTAAAATAATTAAATTTATCTTGGGATTATCTTTTAAATAAGATATAGCCTCGAAAAGATTTTTACAGGCATAAACTTCATAATTATTTTGCTTTAAGGTATAAGTTAAACCTTTTATAATAGTTAAATTGTCTTCAATTAATAATATTTGCATAGAAAGAACTCCTTTTTTATATCTTATAATTTTTTATAGTGAAAGAAAAGGGCTTTAAACCCTTTTCTAAATATTTTCGTTTCTAATAGTTTCAATAATATTCTGTTTATTTATTTTTCTTAATGAATATTTCATCAGTAAGGTAATTAAAAGATAAACAGCAACAATACTAATTATAATCGGAATTATTGGTAATTTATAACCAGAGAAATCACTGCTGGCTAGATAATGATAGATTAAAACGGATAAACCAGTACCTAAGATAATACCTACTATTAAGGATTTAACAGTCATAAAGATACTTTCTAAACGAATCATTTTGGAGAATTCTTTGGTAGTCATACCTATACTTTTTAAAGTAGCAAATTCACTTCTTCTAAGTTGCATATTAGTCGTAATGGTATTAAAGATATTAGTTATCCCAATAAGAGTAATTACAATAATAAAGCCATATAAGAAGATACCTACTAAGATATAGAAGTTACGCATCATCTCTACTCGTTCTTCACTATTATAAAGTTCATAATCCTCATTATTTAAGAGTTCTTCTATCTCATCTTGAAGTTTAGAAGCCGCAGTCGAATAATATAGGGCCACTACATATGTACTTTTAGTTGGTAAAGTTTTATATAAATCTTCACTTACAACTAATATAGAACTGTTGGAATTTTCTAGTCCAAAAGGATATTTATCGCTTAAGGCTCCCACTACTATTGAGGTAGGATTATCCGAAATGTTGCCCGTAATCGTATCCCCTACTTGAAAATCAAACTCCCTAAGAATTCTACTTTTTTCTTTATTTGTCCCATTGTCATATTTAACCATCGGATATTTATCTATTAAGACTCCTTTATCCTTAAGGGTTTCATAGTCTAAGTTTAAAGTCTGAAGATATTTTTTATAAGCCTCATCATTAAGAGAAAAAATAGTTATATAAGCATCAATATCATCATTTAATTCAAGGTTATGCCACTCTAGATATTCCTTACTATAATGTGTATTAGAAACACCAAAATTGCTTGTCTTTCTAACAACCACATCTTTAATATTATCTAATTTAGTAGTTTCTATAAGTTTTTGATAAGTAGTATCATTATAATTTTTAACCGATAGATAAATATTATAGCCCGAAGAACCTAATTCTTCTTTAATGCTTTGAAAAGCAAGGGACATAAAGGATGCTAAAGCAATGAAAGTACAAACCGAAACAGCAATGGAAATAACAGTAGTTCGATATTTTTTCTTGTTGCGTTGTTGATTTTTATAAGATATTTCGCCGCCAATCCCAAAGATTTTACTAATTAACTTGGGAGTTTTTAATTTTCGAGCCTTAATTTTAAGATCAGCACTGTTTTTAATCGAGTCAATAGGTGAGATTTTACTAGCTCGCCTAGCACTTTTAAAGGCCGAAAAGTAAATAGTTATGATTCCTAGACCAATCGTAAATAATAAAACTAATGGTGAATAAGAAAATGTTAATTTAAGACCACCATCCATCATCTCATTTAAGAAGAAATTACTAACTATAACTAAGATATAAGCTGCTAAAAGGCCGAATAACAAACCGCAAGGAATACCAATAAGTCCCAAGATAGAGGCTTCATAGAAGACATTTTTGCGTATTTGTTTTTTAGTCGCCCCAACACTTCTTAACATTCCATATTGTTTTGTTTTCTCAGTAATAGAGATATCAAAACTATTCTTGATACAGAATACCGAAGTAAAAACAATAATTAGACAAACTATTAAGACAACCGTACCTAGACTCCTAGTAGTATTTTCATCTAACGGATTAGTTTCTAAAGTTATGAGATAGTTATTACTATTAAATTGGTATTTACTATTTTTCATTTGGGCATTAATACTATCATATTCAGAAGTACTAAGATAATCTGACTTTAAGAATTTTTGTAAAAGATCCGGTTCTAATCCTAAGATATTGGCTGTTACTTTGACATGATTTTTTAAACCAGTTTTATTATACTTGGCATAAACATCAACTTTATCCGGAATATCTTTAGAATCTAAATAAGTAATAAAGGTATAACCAGGGGCATTATAAGGCTCAATGGTGCGGTTAGGGCGCTCGGCAATACCAACAATTTGATAAGTTTTACTCCTAGTATCTATCAGATGTTCATTACTTTCAGGATCATACGATTCATTTTGATTTAAAAGATAACTATCACTCACTCTTTTGCCAACATCTAAAGTAATATAATCGCCAACTTTTAGATTTATCCGCCCATTCGTTTTTAAGTGGGTAGGAATTATTACTTCAGAAGCATTTTCTGGTAACCTCCCCTCAACTAAATGAACGGAAAGATTATCTAGAGATTCCTTACTAAAGGCTTTTATGTAAGCATAGGGTTTATATTCATTTTTAGAATCATTTAACTTAGCATAACCAATATTACTAGTTAGATAAGTAGCCGCAATTCCAAAATTATTTTGAATATTTTGAACATCTTCTTTGGAAACATCTTGATATTCATAATGAAAGTTACCAAACTCATATATTTCATAATTAATTAAAGAATTTATGGCACTAGAATACATAGTAGCAACCGCACTTACTAGAGCCACTGATAAGATGATGCCGATAATGGTTACGATGGTGCGTTTCTTATTAAATTTTAAATTTTTAATAGTTAATTTATTTAGTAAGTCCATATTAAGCCTCACTTACAATTTTACCATCTTCAATTTTAATAATTCGATCGGCCATTTTCGCAATTTCTAAGTTATGGGTAATCATAATAATAGTTTGCTTTAATTCTTTGTTAGATTTCTTTAAAAGTGCTACAATTTCATCACTAGATTTAGAATCTAAGTTACCCGTTGGTTCATCGGCTAAAACGATGGTTGGTCTAGTTATAAGGGCTCTACCAATACTTGTTCGTTGTTGTTGACCGCCACTTAATTCATTAGGAAGATGATATCTTCTCTTTTCTAAACCTAAATGGTTTAACATATTTTCCAGTTCTTCATTACTAACTTTACGATTATCGAGCGCTAAAGGCAAAGTAATATTTTCCTCAACATTTAATATTGGTATTAAGTTATAAAACTGATAGATTAAACCTATTTGACGACGCCTGAAAATGGCTAGTTTATCATCATCTAAGGCAAATATATCTTTACCATCAATATAAACTTTACCTTTTGTTGGTCTATCTACGCCGCCGATTAAATGTAAAAGGGTGGATTTTCCCGAACCAGAGGCTCCTACAATAGCCACAAATTCGCCTTTTTTCACACTAAATGAAACATTATCTAAGGCTACAACTTGGGTTTCTTTTTTACCATATATTTTGGTTAAATTTTCTACTCTTAAAATTTCCATAGTAATCTCCTTTTCTTAAAGACATTATATGATATTTAAAGTTACAACTAAGTTACATTTTTAAAATTTTTTTATTTAAATTTTTTAATGATTTATTGATAGCTAGAAGTTGAATTAAAATATCATTACAGTATTTAGCAACCATTTTAGCAACGCCTCTTACTTGACCTTCGATAGTTTTTAATCTTGTTTCTAAGTATTTTTTTCTGTTTCTGTACGATGCGTACTTTCATTACAACGTTTACAATCCATATATATTTCTCCTTTGCAAGCTCATTATGCACCCCCTGGGGGTCTATGTCTATATTTTTTATTATTTTTTTAGTTAGGGTTATTTTTCCCGCCCTCCACTCCCTGAAAAGGAACATTTATAAATTTTTTAGAAATAGCAATAGGAAACAGAAAAAATTGTGATATAATAAGAAAACATTTTAAGGAGGAAATAGTTATGGCTGATTTTGGGATTGGGTATTTATTTAAAACTAAGTGTTTTTATGGCAAATATGTAGTTTTTGAACTTGTTGATTGTGTGGTAGGCATTTGCTTTAAAAATGCTATTGGTGAGCGTAAATGTCAAGTTATTACTGGCAAATATGCAAATATAACAGTCAATTATTTTGATAAAAATGCAAATGATGACAATCAATTTTATTTTTTTGAAAAAAGTTTAGATACTGCTATTAAAAATAATGGGTATAGCGTTGAATATGATAAGATTGTTAAAGACATGATTAAAGTAATGTCAAAGTACAGTATGAAAAAAGGCGACTATCTTTATCAAATTACTGATGAGAAAACAATTAAGGATTTCGAACAAGCATTTCACCCAAAAAAAGAATTTAATGAACAAGATTTAAGCTCTAGAAGTGATATATCAACTATGTATAACGATATTAAAAAGACAATTATTGCTCAAGACGAACAAATTATGCAAATTTTAACAGCCTTATTTAAAAATCAAACGGTAATTAATTCTAATTTAGATACTGATTTAATCGCTAAATTAAAAGAAAATGTTTTAATATGTGGCTCAACTGGTACAGGTAAAACCGAAATATTAAAAAGAATTTCTAAGTTGTATGATATTCCTATTGTTATCGAAGATGCCACTTCTCTATCAGAAACTGGCTATGTTGGCCGCAAGATAACTGATTTATTAGAAGATTTATATCTATCTGCTGATGATGATATCGAAAAGGCTCAAAAAGGTATTTTAGTAATTGATGAGTTTGATAAATTAGCAGAAGGTCATACTAACAGTGGCGACCACGTTTCTAGAATTGGTGTTCAACGTTCTTTATTAAAACTATTAGACGGCAGCCTATTCTACTTTGATGATAAAAAGTTTGATACATCTAAATTAACAGTTGTTGCTTTAGGGGCCTTTACTGGTATCAAACAAGGAGACGATTATGCTAATTTAACTAACGATGATTTTATAAAGTATGGAATGATGCGTGAATTAATGGGAAGATTTTCTAAAATAATTAAGATGAATACTTTAACTGAGGAAGACATTATTAAAATTTTAAAAGAGTCGGACTTTAGTCCGCTTAATACTTATAAAGTGTTATTTGAAAAATTAGGAATTGAATATAGTTATACAGAAGATTTTATACAGTATATTGCCGAAATTGCTGTTACTAAACAAAGTGGAGCCAGAAGTTTAAAAATGGTATTTGATGATGCCATAAGTGGAGCTTTATTTAAAATATTTGCTGGTGAATATACAAGTATTTCTTTAGAAAGACCAAGTAGCGAAAACGATAAGCCATATACTCTAACCGATAAAAATAGTAGTGATAAAAAAGATAGTGATAAACCTCAAAATCGAATTCTAGGATTGTTTAAAAAGCAAAATTAAAAAACTATAAACTTGTACTTAAAAGTATAAATCTATAGTTTTTTTCTTATTATTTAGAATTGGGAAATTCTTTAAAATATTCTTCCTGAAACTTAATTAATTTTCTTTCTCTTCCCTTTTCAATATTATTATCAGGATTGATAAGGCGTAGACCATTTAAAACAAAATTATTAAAAGTTAAAGATATTAAATGGCCACTCTTTACATCATAATATAAACCGTCAACATTGTATTGCATAGAAGAAAATAAATCATCAGCGGTCCAAAGGTCAATCCTCGTGCCATTATATACAAACCTTTAGCCGCCAAAACGATTTAATTCATAATTAATATTAAAGATAAAATCAAATCATTATTTTCAGTACCTAAAACAACAAAATCCATATCTTTAGATGTTCGGGCTAAGATTAAATCTCTAATTGAACCACCAACTAAAAAGGTAGGAGCCATGGTAGCAATGGCAAAAGCGGGATATGATGTTCGATATAATTTTTGATGCGCATTTGAAGACTTAAATCACTAGTAAATTCATCTAGTTTTTCATTATATTTTATATTGAATTCCATAAAAACCTACTTAGTATTGCTATAATAAATAATTTCTTTATTTAGTTGGCTATGCAAATGACGGTATTAACAGTGGTTTTCAATTAGTATTTCCTAAAGAATTAGAAAAATATTATATAAATTATGATGAAGAAAAAAAGGATAAATTAAAAATTCCGCATATTACAGCATCTTTAGCTACGGGCGCTAAGGCTTCAAATACGAAGAATTTAATATTCAAACCTTTAGAAAAGCCAATTAAATTAGTTGGCAAATTTGTTTTTTGGATTAAAGAAGAAAACGGCAAATATTTATCATATGAGTCATATATACATAACAAAAAATGGATAATTTCCAGTTTTTTATTAAAACTTTAGTATTTTACTAGCAATTGTTGTAAATACCCTATTTTGACTAGGAAGATTATGGTAGAATAAGTGGGACAAAAGGAGATTTTTATGAATTTAGACCAAGCAAAGCAAGAATTAATAAGAAGATATAAATACTTATATGAAAACGCTTACCTTATCTTAGCACCCTTCATGTATGAACAAAGCGAAAAAGAATTTTTAGAAACACAAAAAAGATGTTTAGAAAAATATCATATGTGTCCCTTAAAAGAGCCCTCAATTTATTTAAGAATTGACCATCTAGATAGGATAAACTCTTTATTCGAAGAATTTTTATTATCTGATAAACCGTTAGAAAATACTCTATTATATATGACTATAGAAAGCAAAAGAAATAATAAATATTACTTAGAAGAAGTAAAAATAGGGTTAAAATTACTAGAAAAACTTAATGCGAAACAAATTTCACCATTTAAAACTAAACTTGATATCGGAAAAATTTTAGAAAAAGTAGCTGGTTATATAGAAGAACAGTCAGGGGATTTAAAAACCAAAAAAAGAAAATTAAAAGTTATTAGAGAATATACAAAAATTGCTGGATATAGGAACAAAGAAAAAACGCTACCTAATCCTTTCCTTAGTGATTTTGTTATGCCTAAAGAAGACCCAAAACCTTTAAGAGATAAGAAAGATATTGGCATCAAAAATAATAATTTTATTTCTTTAATATCTTTAGCCCCATTTACAGATAATAATGATTCTATTTTTACAGAAAATGAAAGACAAGAGATATATCTAGAGTATCATGATGAATTACCATGGAATTTAGAAATAACTTGTGCTTTAGAAGAGGGACATGAAAATTTGCCTAGAAAAGTTAGACCTAAACGACCCGATAATACGAAACCATGTGGCAATGTATTTTATATAAAAGAGGAAGAAATATTTGTTAACCCTAAAGAAAAAAAGTATCGTTACTATGAGTTATGTCCACATTGTGGTTATATGGTTAATATTCCAGAAGAAATTTTATCAGTTGGTATTAAGGCTAGAATAGAAAATAGGTGTAGTCAAGATAAAAATTCCTTTAGAAGAAATTTTCTTACATCAGAATTATTTGTCTACGATAAGTTAACTAGAAATCAAGAAATCATCTTAAAAAAATAGTAAAAATATAATGTAATTATTCTTATTAGTTAAAAAAATTTATCTAACATAAATCAAAAAGTTATTCCAGTACACTGGAATAACTTTTTGATTGGCTTATAATAATGTCTTAAGCGTTAAAATTTGATTATGTCTCAAAATGGTTAAACATTCTTAAATAGAAAGATTCAAAAAAAGTCCCAATTCAAGGACTTTCAAGACTTATTTGGTGCGAGTGTCGTAGATACCTACAACTTTTTTATTAATCTTGGAGATAACTCCTCAACTCTTTTTATATCACCATTTTCGTTAACATATATTGTCTTAAAACCTAGTGATTTAGGAACATCAATATCCAATCTTTTATCATCACCAACTATTACACATTCACTTGGTTGGTATATTCCTTGAGCCTGTCTATAAGCTAATTCATTTGGTTTTATAATACTTTCACCATAATATTCACTAAAATAATCATTGATTCCCATAGCAGTTAATCTATTTCTTTGTGATTCTTCAAAATAATTAGATAATAATACTAGTTCATATTCATTCATTGCTGCTAGCATTGATTTAATTTTTTCAGCATTTTCAGGAATTGCTTTTCTTAGTTCTTGAAAGAATATTTCTAAAAAATGATTATCTAATTCACATCCTAATTTATCACCAAAAAATTTTAAGTATAGATTTCTATCATAGCTATTATATGTTTTTTCATACTCTTTAATATTTAACAAAAATTGTTTTGTCTTTTCTATGTCTTCAATGCCATATTTTTTAAGTGTATTTGCTACATAAGATGAAAAATCTACGCCAGTAATCAAAGTACCATCGATATCAAATATTATTCTTTTTATCATAAAACCACCTAACATTAAATAGATGATTATATTATACTATATAAATTAATCTTTGCATATTATTTTGTTTTGACAAAATATTTAACCCCCTAGGTATTTTGACATTAATGTCAAAATACTATGGTTTATTATATATAATAGAAAAATATAGTAAAACCATTGGGCTACGAATAAATGTTTGATATAATTTTATTAGGAACATTTAATGTGAATGTCGTCCTCCAGTCTTGAAAAAGGAAGGAGGTAGATATCGATGAAAAAAAGAGTTTATGTGATTAAACTCCTAAGATACATCTATATCATTTTATCACCTCATACCTTATTGGTATTAGTCATAAAAAAATAAACACTCATCTGCTTAGATAGAGTGTCCAACTTATTTATTGAGGCGACATTCACTTGCAACTTTAAATGTTCCTCTTTTTTATTTTATGCAAGTTTTCTTGCTAAATACATAATAACATAAAAAAAGAACTTTTTTCAAGTTCTCTATATATAAAGTTCGAATAGTTCGAACAGATTCGTCACTGGTGCCTGTGGTGGGACTCGGACCCACACGATATTGCTACCACTGGATTTTGAGTCCAGCGCGTCTACCAATTCCGCCACACAGGCATATAAGTATTATAGCAGAAATCCTAGTAAATAGATACTAAAATTTTACTATAACCCCAAAGTTTTTAATCATCTCAACGGCTTGATTAGCAGATACCTGACAACCAACAACATCAAAAGGCTTAAAAATCATCTCCGTAATATCACAAGTTGATAAATCAATGCCTTTTAACCTGGTATCCGAAAGTGTTAACTTACTCATATTACAAGCATTAAAAGTTGTATTTCTTAAACGACTATTAACAAGACGCATTTCTTTTAAATTACTATCTGTAAATTGCGTTTTTTCTAAAATAGTACCCCCAATATTTAAATAAGAACCAAGACAACTTAGAATACTAACATTTTTCAAAGTACAATTAATAAGTGATGTTCCAATTAAATTACAACTTTTAAAATGACAATCATGCAAACCACAGTCAGTAAAATTACAGTTACTAAAATTACAATCTATAAACTTCACTTTCGATAAGACCATATAATCAACTTTTAAATTGCTAAAATCACAAGCCTCATAAGTATTACCATCTAAAGAAGCCTCAGTTATATCAGTAAATTTTTCCTTAGTTATTTTCATTTTTTACTTCTTCCTTATAAATAGAGTTAAATAAGTCGCCACTTACCTTCTTATCCTCTTGAGGTTCAATCTTAGGTAAATCTTTAATAGTAGATAAACCAAAGTAATCTAGAAAATCACTGGTAGTTCCATAAAGATTAGGACGCCCCGGCATTGTTGACTTACCTACTTCTTTAATAAGACCCTTTGCTACTAATTTTCGAAGAAGCCAAGTGTTGTTAACACCTCTTAACTCATCAATTTCAATTCTCGTAATGGGTTGGTTATAGGCAATAATGGCTAAAGTTTCTAGGGCCGCTTGCGATAAAGTGTTGGTATTAGGATTAACTATTAATTTTTGATAGTAATCTTTGTGTTCTTTTTTTGTTGTTAATTTAAAAGCATCACCTAAATAACTAATTCTAATGCCTCTATCTTCTGCTTCATATGATTGCTTTAAAGAAAGTAAGATTTCCTTACAAGTATCTATATTTTCTCCTAATAGTTCACTAATTTGTTTTAAAGTAAGACCGTCATCACCAACGACAAATAATAGTCCTTCTAATACACCTTGTTTATTCATAATCTAAACCCTCCACAATAATGGGACTAAAATTGTCCTCCTGCATAATCTTTAACTCTTTATTTTTACTCATGGTAAGAATAGTTAAAAAAGTTATAACTACATATTCTCTCGTATTAATACTAAATAAAGAATAGAAATCAACCTTACCTCTTAATCTTAAAATATCTTTTATTTCTTTAGCTCTTTCTTCAACACTTATTTCTTTTTTAGTAATAGTAGTATCTAAAGGCTTTAAAAGTTTTAATTTCTTTTCTACTTCTAAAAAAGCTTTATAAAGAATATCAGCATCATATAATCCTTTAGGAACTTCTGATGGTTCATAATACTCTTTTAAGCTTTCGGGAAGTCTTGTATATATTTCATTTCTTTTTAATTCTAAATTTTTAAATTGACCGGTTATATTTTTAATATTTTCATATTCTAAAAGTTTATTTCTTAAATCCTCTTCGCTTTTAATATTAAATTCGTCGTCTGTATCTTCTTCAGCCTCATCTTTTTTATTAACTAACATCTTGCTTTTTAAATGAACTAGTTCACTTGCCATACTTAAGTACTCACTAGCAACATCGATATTTAGTTCTTGCATTTCATTAATAAAATCTAAATATTCTTTAATTAAGTCAAATAGATTAATATCATAAATATTCATTTTTGACTGTTTAACTAGATGTAAAAGAAGATCTAGAGGACCTTCAAAATCATTTATATAAAATGTATAATTCATAATACTTCTTTCTAATCACATTTATACCCTATCGACTCTAACTCATACTTAACAGTACTTGCAGAGACATCTTTTCCATAATATATTCTATCATACTTTGTAAAGTCTTCGCTAGTCTCACTATAGTTAATTTTCATAGTTTTAGTAAATCCGGTTTGAGTATTAACAAATCCAGCAGAGACTCCAGCAACTTTATTTAAATCATTAACGGTATTTTGAACACTTAGAGCATAACTTGCATATGTATCATCATTAACAGTAAATGAGTAATTATAAGTATCATCAATTCCGGTTAATTTACTACTACTAAAAGTATAAATAGTTGAATGATTATTACCAGTACAAGTTAGTTTATTATTTTTTAAAGTTACACTTTGATAATCAGCAGTTGTTCTTTCTAATACTTCTAATTTAGTAGCACCAGTATATTCAGTATTATTTAGAATACTTTTTAAAGTTATTTCTTCTTTACTATTTAAAGTATCTGTATCAATTAAAACTCTACCTATATAAGTTTTAGAATCATTATATAAATCAAAATAAATTTTATGAGTTTTAAAATTATAACTAGAAGTATCATTATTAGTTATTTTATAACTTAAATAATAGGAACCATTTTCTTCTGTTTTAGTTAAGTTAGTTATTGTTAGTTTATCAAAAGTAATAGAAGTAGTATCTAAAATATCATAGTATGTTGTAACTTTAGTATCATCACTACTAGTATTATCTTTATTAGTATTATTATCTTTAGATGGGGTTGTATCATTAGTATTATCATTATTTCCATCACCATAGATAGAGCTGTTATCATCAATACCAAAGATTTTTAAAACATCACTTAAATATGGAGTTATATAAGGGATAACAAAGATACCAATAATTAAACAAGCAAACAAAACTAGCATGGCAACGGGACTTTTTTGAGTATCTTTTTTCATAGTACCAACGGTTTCATCAGTATTAAGTTTAGGCATTGTAAGGTCTTGATTAACCGGTATTTGGTTAGCAGAAGTTTGATTGGTTGCTTTATTGGATTGGGTATTTATTTGGTTATCAGGAACTGTTTGAAAATAAGTATTAGTACTGCCAGGTGTAGTTTGATTATTAGATGAACCCATGATGCTACTGGTAGTTTGGGTATTACTTATTTGGTTATTTGGTTGAGGGGTACTTGGCATACTTTGGTTATTTGACATGCTTTGAGCTTGTTGTTGATTCGTTCCTCCCATAGTGTTATTTGCCATATTATTAACAGGGTTATTCATTCCATTATTTGGCATTTGGCCCATATTATTAGGAGTTTGCCCTACCTGATTCATATTAGTTTGATTAGAAACACCATTTACTACAGGACCATTATTTGCAGGAGCAGTTCCAGGATTAACCCCATTATTTACATTATTACTATTAGCATAATCACTAAAAACATTACTTTTCATTTCATTATTATTGTTATTCATATCCATACCTTCTTATTTCTTTTATTATCATAATTATACCAATAAACTATTCTATTTGTAAACAATCTCAAAATAATTTAAATCAATTTAAAATCTTAGAAAAGAAATTATAAATAATAGGTACTACTTTATCACTACTAAAATAAATAACAGTCATATAACTTAAATATATTAAATAGAAAATAGAACTTATCACGGTAGCATCAGTACTTTTAGTTCTTAAGATATAATCAAGAAAGCCAATTAAATGAAGAACTATAAAAGTTAATAAACTTAAGATAGTTAAAGCCGTTAAAATAATTAGAATGGTGTATAGAAGTCCATAAGATGAACAATTAGAAAAGTAATAAATACTAATTGGGAGTAAAGATATAAGGTTACATAAAAGATATTTTCTATTTTTAACCAACTCTTGGATTTTCAAACTTAGGGGGATAAATAAAGTAATGGGAGTAGCAATTAATTTATCATACATTACCCAGATAAAGAAGAAAAACAAATGAATTACCATAATCATAAACTTATCACCTAACATAATAATAGCACGAAAAAAAGAAGATTACTCTTCTAAATTTTCTATGGTTAAATTATTCACCGACAATATAAGGGTTATCCATGGTACCAGTTCCAGAAAATATGGAATCTGATTTTAAGTTTAAAACAATTTTTGCTCCTCTTTCATATTGATTCCAACCGCTTTCCATTTTTCCATTTGCATCATAAATACGCATGCGTGAATATGAAGAAGTAAAACTATAAACTGAAAGAAGCCACTCATTATTTCCTGTATATAAGTAAAATGAAGTATTACCGTTAGAAACATCGCCACCTGCTAAAATAAATTCATCAGCTGTTAATAAACCAATTGGATATTTTAAATCGCCATTACCATGCAGTGTATCATTTACAGTGAAAGCATCATGCTGATTAGGACAAGTAAGGCTCATTTTATCAGTTTCTTCTGCCCACCAACGATATCTTGTCTCACTAGTTCCAATTCCAGTTCCTGTATTATAAGATGAAAAACTTCGATCATTGCAGAAAGTATTATCAGATAAATATCTAGTTATATCAAGTGAATTATTTCCTAAGATATTTTGCTCATACCAGTTGTCAATATATTTTTTTATTCAAATGAAATTCTAAATGGACCACAATAATTAATACTGGAGTGTTTAGTCTTTCAATTATCACACTTGAGATTTTAGTAAAAAATCATATAATAGACATTGCTGTTTTACCCATTTATATATGGAAGGAGATTTTTAAAATGGGAAAACATTTAAATTTAAGTCAAAGAATAACTATAGAAAGTAATCTTAATGAAAATAACAGTCTAAGAAAAATTGGTGAAATCATAGGCAAACCACATACAACTGTTTCTAGAGAAATATTATCAAGAAGAATTTTAATTAAAGGAAATCGTTTTAATAATTTTAATGTGAAATGTGATAAAACTCAGAAAGCTCCATTCGTCTGTAACGGTTGTCCTAATAAAGATAAATGTAGAAAGAATCGCTACTTTTATTACGCTTAAGACGCTAACAACGATTATCGTAAAACTTTAGTCGAGTCAAGACAAGGAATTGATTTTGAAAATGACGAATTTAGAAAAATGGATAAAATCATTAAAGAAGAAATTGATAAAGGACATTCATTTTATATGATTGTAACAGACCATCCAGAATTTAATATTAATGAGAGAGCTTTATACTATTACCAAGAAAAAGGTTATTTATCTTGCAAAAACATTGATTTACCAAGAAAGGTTAGATATCGTAAAAGAAAAAGAACGGTATCTAAAAACAAGAGCGAAAGAAAAGAAAACGAATGCAGAATTAACCGTACTTACCAAGACTTTCTTAATTATAAGATAGCTAACAATATTAAATATTATGTAGAAATGGATACTGTTGAAGGTATTAAAGGACACTCGGCTTTACTTACTTTAAACTTTATTCCTTTTAATTTTATGATAGCTTGTAAATTAGAAAGCCAAACAATATCTGAAGTCGCTAACAAAATAAACGAAATTAAAACAATACTTGGATATGAATTATTTCACAAAATATTTCCAGTGATATTAACAGACAATGGTAAAGAATTTAAAAGACCTGATTTAATCGAAGATAATGGTCCGGATGTTGTAAAAAATAAAGTGTTCTTCTGCGATTCCAGAAGAAGTGACCAAAAAGGAAGTATTGAAGTTACACATGAATACATAAGAAGATATATTGAACAAGGTACCAATTTAGACAAGTATTCTGAAGAAGATATTTATTTAATGATGAATCATATTAACAATACCAAAAGAGAAAAATTAAATGGTGATACACCATACAATTTAATGAAAGAAAAAATAGGAGAAGAAAACATAAAAAAACTAGGTTTCTATTTTATCCCCGCAAAAGATATTATACTTAAACCTAGTCTATTCAATAAAGATAATAATAAATAACGAAGCCTAGGCGTAGATTATTTATTATTATCGAATGGGTAAAATGGCACATTTAATCATTCATAATTTTGCATCTTAAATGGTGCATTTAGTCATTCACGTTATTGTGTTCGACACTTTTTTGCGTGGAATGAAATACTAAAATCACCACATCTTTAATAGTGTATAAGTCAATAAATACACTATTTTGAGCCTTTTACTCGTTCAGTACCATTATACTACTATATTTTTTTGTTTTGGTCAATTTAAATTTTCACTTGAGCCTTGAATTTTTCTTAGAAGTAAGTGTATTTTATTCTTTACTTAAGATAAACTAAATGATACTATTATCATAGAAAGAGATTTGTTTTATATGGAAAATAATGAAAAACCAGTAGAAAATATCAACACTGGTAATACAACGCAAGATATTGTACCGAAGAAGACTAATAATAAAAAGAAAAGTCTTATTATAATTGCTGTTATTTTAGTAGTTATTGCTTTAGGAATATTTATATTTTTCAAAGTAAGAAGTAATAAAAATAACAGTAAACCTGATGATAATAATCAAAATCAAGTAGAAGTTAAAAGAGAAAATAAGTATAGTAATTATCAATTAAAAGATAATACTCTATCTAATTTTGACCTTTATTTCTTACAACTAGAAAATAACAAAAAGAATATGGTTTATAGTCCCCTATCAATTAAGTATGTTTTAGAAATGTTAAATGCTGGTGCGGATGGGGAAACTAAAAATCAAATAACCGATATACTTGGTACTTATGTTAATAAAAAGTATACTAACAATAGAAATATGTCTTTTGCAAATGCTTTATTTGTTAGAAATAGTTATAAAGATAATATTAAAACATCTTACATAGATACATTATTAAATCAATATAATGCTTCTGTTACTTATGATAGTTTTAAAAATGCAAGTACTATTAATAAATGGGTAAGCGATAAAACATTTAATTTAATTAATAATGCTTTTAGTGATGATGACTTAAGTGATTTAAATTTTGTTTTAGCTAATGCACTTGCTATTGATATGGATTGGGTTAATAAAATTCAAGCTCCTTATGAAGGATATGGTGTTAGTTATCAGCATGAAAAATTCCATGATTATGTTTCGGCTTTAGCTGAGTCTGGTTTTCATGATTTAACTTTTCAAAGTTATGATAAAAAGGCTAATGCTGTTGAGATAGCTGCTGTTGTTAATAAATATGATATTGTTAATGAATTAGGCGAAGCAAATATTCGTAAAACTGTTAGTGATGATTATAGTAACTGGCTTAAAAATGGCGGCAATGATGAATATGCCATGTGTGGTTATGATGCCACGGAAGATAAGTTAGACCTTGATAAGTATATTAAAGAATTAAGTGCTAACTATCAAACTATTAGTAGTTCAACTGATTTTGAATTTTATGTTGATGATGATGTTAAAGTGTTTGCTAAAGATTTAAAGAAGTATAATGGTACTACATTACAATATATTGGTATTATGCCAACTAATGAGACTCTAAGTAATTATATAAATAATACTAATGCCAATAGTTTAAGCGAACTTATTGGTAAAATTAAACCACTTGCTTTTGATAGTTTTAAAGATGGTGTTATTACTGATGTTCATGGTTATATTCCTTTATTTAAGTTTGACTATAAATTAAATTTAGTTAAAGATTTAAATACTTTAGGAATTACTGATGTATTTGATAGTGAGAAAGCTAATCTTTCTAATTTAACAACTGATAATGCTTATATTGGGGATGCTACGCATAAAGCTACTATTGATTTTTCTAATGATGGTATTAAGGCTGGTGCTTTCACTGCTGGTGGTGGTGCTGGAGCCGGTGGTTGTGGCTATGACTACTTATTTGATGTTCCTGTTCTAAAAATTGATTTAACTTTTGATAAACCATATATGTTTATTATTCGTGATAAAGATACTAATGAAGTTTGGTTTGCTGGTACAGTTTATGAGCCAACTGAATATGATGGAAATGGTGGCTTAATGTAAGTTTAAAAGACTTATTTTAGGACTATAAAAGTGTAATAATTAATCTTTTTGGGATTGATTATTACACTTTTTGCATTTAAAAAATCAGCCACTAAGGACTGATTAAAAATCTTAAATATTTAGTTTTTTTAAGATAAATTAATTTAGAGTTGAAAACTCCTACCTCTTCCATCTTCTTTTTCCTTAGCAGCTACGAAATCATCAAAAGCATGAGGTCGAGCTGTAATATTTAAAGCCATTTTATCCCCAAAAGTAAATTTAGTTAAAGAATAAAAATCAGAAGCTTTTTTATCTAAATACTCTTTATCTGCATAATCTTTACATCTGGGATTAGCTTCATATAAGACGTCGCTACTTCCAGCAAACAAAGGACAAAAAAAGCTTAAATTGGCTAATAATTGTTCAATTTTTGAATCAAAGTTCACTTGTTTTTCAAATAAAGAGTATGGTTCTGTACATTTTATTACAGGAAATAATTCTTCTTTTGATACTTTAATAGCTGTTTTCTTTAAATAATTTAAGAAATTTGCGGTTACATTTTGCATTTTTTGGATATATTAAGTAAGCATTTTATATTCTTCATAACTTAAATTAAAGTATTTTTTTCGATATTTAAGATATGGTTCTACTCTTTTAGTATATTCTTTTAAGGCTTCGCATATTCTATTTAAATAATTTTTATTTTTTAACGGTTCGTTAGCTTTAGAAAGTGCATTATAAGTGGTATTGACGGCATCGTAATATAAAATAATGTTCAAAAAAGCAACACAATTTTCAAGAGATAAACTATAAGGGCCATTTTGATTAGGTCTTTGATACGTTGAGTTATGATTATTATGGCTTGTATAAGCTTGATAATTTCTCTGGGTATAATATTGGTAACCTGTTTGACTATAATAAGTAGTATTTTTAGTTTTTCTTAGATTACTAATAGCCATTTCATAAGCAGCATTTACCTCTTTCATTTTTTCTTCATAGTAATTCTGGTTTGCACCTTGATGAATATCATGATGATAAACACTTACTAATTTACGGTAAGCCTTTTTTATTTCTTCTTCAGTAGCATTTGATGCAATACCTAATATTTGATATGGATTCATAATTGTCCCCTGCTAGCTATGCTTTCTGTGTCTTTGGCTTGCATATTTATCAAAGCCACCATTACTACAATAATAAATAATTTCATAAATATCATTATTTTCACCAGTAGCAGTTATTTCATTATAAAAATCTTTGGCATAATGTCCATTTTCAACAACGCTTTTACTTATAGGATTACTTTGCCATAAAAAATCACTACATCTTAAATATTCAAACACTTTATTATCTAATAAATATAAGACTTGACCTAGATTTTTAACGGCATATAGTTCTTTTTGAAATTCTTTATACTCTTCTGTATATGCTAAAACAGGAAATACTTTAAGAAAAAGCTTAGTAATTATAGTAACTAATTCAGAAGCTGTAAGTAGACTTTGGCTATAAGCTTCTTCAATAAATAAAGTTACTTCTAGATACTCTTCATCACTTAAATTGGCTACTTTTAAATATTTGGTGCAGTCTTTGGTAGCATCATAATATTTTTTAAATGCTTCATCAAATTCTTTAATATAAGGATTATCATGATTAGTCTCATTATATTCTTTTATTTTTTCTATAATTTTACCAATTAAAGTTAAATGAAGTGCAGTAATATAGAACTTTTGACGTCCTTCATTATCTAAACTACGACCGTTTAAATTTTCAAACTTCTTCTTAAAAGCTTGATTATTAATGTTAGCAATAGCTAATTCTTTAGCATGATTATATTTGGTCATTTTTTGTTCATAATCGCTAAAGTTCTCGTCTGGTCCTAGTCCTAAATATAATTTAATTGATATGTCATTATAGGATTTATCAATATCACTAAGACCAGCGCTAGTGGTAATTCCTAATACTTGATATGGATTCATATTTATCCCCCTCACATTGAGGATTACTATAACATTTGATTTACAAATCGTCAATATTTTTTCTTTAATAATGCTTATAAAATTAAAAATTTTCCCTATATATATAAGGAAAATAACTATTAAGACTTATTATGTTCTATAAATATAGAGAATACACTCTTTTTTCTAACTTAGCAAGTAGTATTTTGATAAATTTTAGTGTACAAACATTTTTCTTGTTAATTTTCTGGCAATATCTTCTTTATTATAAGCTTCTTCGATAGTATCTTGTTTATCGATAATATAAGCTAGATGATTGCCATTTCTAATATCTTCTAAGTCGTTTGCCACTACTAAATCACAATGGTTTTTATCACGTAGTTTGGTTGCCACGGCAATTAAGTGTTATTTGGAAACATTGTCTAATAGTTTAAAGCCAACTAAATAAGTTTCTGGACTTAAAGTTTTTATTATTGAAATAATTTTAGGTGTTGGTTTTAAGACAATTACAAGGTTATCTTCAGATGAAGAAATTTTACTCCCAGTTATAGTTTGAACATTTTTTAAGGCTTCATCAATATCATCTTTTGACTGTAAACTACTCTTTATTCTTTCGATTGTAGTTACATAATCAATAGTGTAATCTGATACAGCCATAGAATGAATGAAATAATCAATTTTTTCGGTTGTGAGCAAAGTTTCAATGGTTTGCTTTAAATCCTTCGTTCCTTCTATTTCAATTACTTTAACATTTACCATATTACTTGGGCGGACGGCATTTTTAGAACAAACATAATAAATCATTACGTCTTTTGGGCTTAAGTGATTTGCAATAGCAAGTCCTAATTTACCAGTTCCGGAATTAGTAATCTTTCTTACGTTATCAATTTTTTCTGATGTTCCACCAGCAGTTATTATTATTTTTTGCATATACTATCTACTCTTTTCTAATATTAATTCTTTTACATAATCTACTATTTTTTCACTTTCAGGTAGTTTACCTTTGGCGTTATATCCACATGCAAGATGACCCGTAGCTGGTTCAATAATTTTATAACCATATTTTTTTAACTTAGCAATATTATCTTGTACAACAGGATTTTCATACATGCCATTATTCATAGCCGGAGCAAAAATTACTGGGGCTTTGGTAGCCATAATAGTTGTTGATAACATATCATCAGCAATGCCGTTTGCAACTTTACCTATTATATTAGCAGTTGCAGGAACGATAAGAAATACATCGGCTTTTCTTGCTAAACTAATATGTTCGACCTCAATATAATCAGGACGTTTAAACATATCAGTAACGACTTTATTTCCTGATAAAGTTTCTAATGTTAATGGCGTTATAAACTCACAAGCATTTTTAGTCATTATAACATCGACGTTAGTGCCTTCTTTTTTTAAATAACTTACTATACCACAAGCTTTATAAGCCGATATTCCCCCAGTTATTCCTATTACAATATTTAAATCTTTAAACATACTTTTTCTTCCCTTCTTCTTCATTCTATAATTTAATGGTTAATAAGTAAAATATATAATTATTATATGTACGATAAGCTATACTTATCACGATTAAAAGGCATATAAAAAACGTCTAAATAAATTAAACGTTTTGGAAATTAGATTTTAAAACTAAAATATTAAAATTTTAAAGCCAATTAGTATTAAGATTATCCCACCTACTACTTGGGGTTTATTAGCTATTTTGCTGCCAAAATAATTACCTAAGAAAGGACCAACAAAACACATAAGAAAAGTAACAATACCAATCAAACTAAGAGAAACTAACATATTAACATTTAGAAAAGCATAGGAAAGACCAACGGCAAAGGCATCTAAGGAGGTAGCGATGCCTAAAATGAAAAGATTTTTAAGACCTATATTATAATTTAATTCTTCTTCTTTGGTAATTAACATGTTAAGTCCAATTAAACTTAAAATTAAGAAAGCAATAAATTTAGTAAGAAAAGTTACTTGGGAATTAAAGTTGTAAGCAACAAGAAAACCTAACATAGGCATTAAAACTTGCAAAGTACTAAAAGTAATAGCAATTTTTAATTTATTAAAAATATTAAGATGTTTGTATTTAAGACCTAAGGTAATAGATACAACGAAGGCATCACTAGCAAGGCCAACTGCAATTAAAAATAGTTCAAAAATTGTCATAATTAAATTTTATTTATCTTTTTACCTTTTATAATAGTCATAAAATTTTCTAAAAAAGTTTCCCAAAGATTAGATTTTTCAATATCATAAGAAATGGTAACATCTTCTTCTCTAACTATTAAGCCTTCGTTATCTAGGATTTCTACAGTACCAACCTTAGTACCCGCTTTAATTGGAGCGACTAGTTTATCAACTTTTAAATTATAAGTGTAATTAGGAATATCTTTTTCTTTGCTCATTAATTCAGTTACAGGATTTTTAACAACTATTTTAGCGGTCTTTTGTTTACTTTTATCAATATAAATAGTTCCTAGTTCTTGAGATGTATCTAAAATAGTATTAAGTTTAAAGGAATTAAAGGCATAATTTAACATATTAGTTGTTTCACTACTTCTAGTATCACTGGAAGGTTCGCCCATAACAACGGTTATATAACGAACATTGCCTTTCTTAGCGGTTGCAGTTAAACAATAACCGGCTTCATTAGTATAACCAGTTTTTAAACCGTCTACTCCTTCTAGGAAGCGAACTAGTTTGTTGGTATTAACGAGCCATGTCCTAGAACCGTCGGGTTTATTAAAATAATCTTCATAAATAGATGTGTAATGTAAAATTTTTTCATGACTTATTAAGTTAGAGGCCATAATAGCCATATCGTAGGCGGAGCTATAATGATTATCAGCATGCAGACCATGAGGATTGACAAAGTGCGTATTAGAAAGACCTAAATCTTCAACTTTTTTATTCATCATATCCACAAAATTTTCTACACTACCCCCAATAAACTCAGCAAGGGCAATCGCACCGTCGTTTGCTGAAGCAATACTTACTCCTTTAATTATTTCTTCCAAACGAACATTACTGCCAGCTTCTAAAAACATTTGAGACCCACCCATGTCGGCTGCTCGCTTAGAAATATTTACGGTGTCATCTAGCGAAACACGACCATTATCAACAGCTTCAAAAGTAAGTAAAAGAGTCATTATTTTCGTCATCGAAGCTGGTTCTAGACGTTCATTACTATTCTTTTCAAAAATAACTTTGCCAGTGGTTGGTTCAATGATAATAGCACTTTTAGCATTACTAGCTAAATCAATAGCAAAAACCGAAAAAGGACAAATAAGTAAGACCAATAAAAAACATACTTTTTTCATAATAATTACCTCTATTAAAATTTATGAAAAAAAGTGAAGTTTATTACTTTAATATAGAAGCTAAAAAAATAACAGAATGACTTTTAATCACTCTGCTATTAGTTAGTGTAGAATAAGTGTGGAGATTTTTGCTCCAAATTGAGTTATAATATATCTTGATTTTATGATAATATGGT
>CAKOSN010000020.1 GCA_934102255.1 uncultured Bacilli bacterium
CCGTTACGTGCAAGTCAATAAATTATTTCATTTTTTATAAATTATTATCTATCTAGCAAATCACTAAATTGTAATTTTATTTTTTTATCAATATATCAGGATATTCTTTAGCCACCTTTTCTGCTGAAATATATTTATTTTCTAAAGCATATTTAAGAGTCATGATTTGATTATTTAACATAAATTTAATTGCTATTTCGTTAGTATCATCACTCTTTAAATAATAACTATTTTTATCATCTTTGTAGATTAATTGTTCTTTTTGATTATCATTATCTCTATAATCTAAAATGCCATAAAATATATATTCTGTTTCTTCTTCAATGATTTTCTTTAAATCTATACCATTGGAAATTGAGTAATAACAACCATTTATACTTTTAGGAATTAGTCTATTACCATCATGCCAAACATAAATTGTATCAATCAATTTATTATCATTATCATACATTTCAAACTCAAAGGCATAATTATCTGCCTCGCAAGGCTCACCATATTGTTTACTACTTTTAATAGCATTTAAGATTTCAGTTAATTTGTTTTTATCACTTATTGTTCCTAATTCTTTTTGACTAGATTTTATAACTATTTTTGTAGTATTGCTTATTTTATTTAATGTTTCATTTGGAATAGATTTGGCATCTTTGTAATCATTTTTAACTATACATTGATTAACAATATCTTTAAAATCAACATCATTGTCTTGATTGTGAATATAAATAGTAGGAGTTAAAGGACTCTCATACGTTTGATATGCAGAAAATTTGTTATAGAAATATTTATCAAAATCTTTCATCACACTAGATTCATAAGTTCCATTTTTTGGAAAAACCATTACATAAATATTATTTGGATGATTACTTGCATATACTCCTTTATAATAGGCAATTTTTTCTTTATCATTACTTTTTATTTCACTTAATGGGATTTCTATTAAATCATCTGTTTCAGTTACAAGATAACCTCCTAATTGGCTTTCTAAACATTGCACTAATTCCTTATCATAATCCTCTGTTGTTTTCTTATCAGATTCTTGGTCTTTTTTACCACAACCTACAACTCCCAAAACCATAACCCCACACATTAAGATAGTAAATATTGACTTTTTCATAATCAATCCTCCATTTCTACAAATTACTATTTATTATTTAGAATATTTCTTTTTTGTCATTGTTCCTATAATGAATATAACAACACTTGGTATTATAAATTCAATCATTCTTGTTATTATAAAAACGTAGAATGGAGCTGAATTATTTATATTATCATATTTGAAATAATCAACTCCTAATATAATAACAAATGCAATGATTAATAAAATACTAACTGCATATAAAATTTTATAGACATTTTCTTTTTTCATAACCTACTCCTAACAAACATTATTTTTTTAATTACTATTTAATTTGATTGTTTAGCTTTTTTATCCCATTTTGAACCCTTTTTACAAATATAAAAATCACAACAGTCTTTACCTTCTGCTAAAGTTTTAGTTCGATGTAAGACACCGCCCATCATATCAACAGACATAATATCTAAAGCACACATATATTTTACTAACTCATGGTGATTTAGTTCTCTTGATAAAGCACAAATTCCACACCTTTTATAAATGATAGTATATTCATCTTTGTCTCTACCTTTCTTAAATTCAGTTTGCCAGTTAAACTTGCTATTGCTGGCGGCATTATCTCTTTTTACTTTTTCTGCTTTTTGTAATTGAAATTTCTTAGTAAATGGTTTCTTAGCACTGAAAGCTTTAGTTATTAAAGGAGAATTGATTGTAGCTTTAACCATATTCCCAAACTCCTCTGCTTCGATTTTTTCCTCACAAGTTTCATAGAAAGCAAGCCAAAGAGCAGCACTACTTAGACATACTCTTAAAGAGTTTTTACTTAAAGTACCGATATCTGGTAACTCTGTTATTATCTCTTTATAACGTTTTTTAGCTTTTGTTTTTAATAGTTTCATATTCCAACTAGGATGTTTGCTTTTAAGAAAATCAATTATAGGTTTATTCATGGCATACCATATTATTTTTTCACAATAAGTATATTTCATTTAAATTACTTCCTTTTCATTTATCATTTAACTATTCTTAATTTGGTATAAGTTTTAGATATAACTTTACTCTTTAATTTCAATGATATTAACTTCATTACCATTTTCTTTTATGATATCAATTAAGTCAGAAACTTTTAACCACACGGTAGCAATATTATCATTGGGATGAATGCCAATTATTTGCTTATCTTTGAGAAAATATTCATCTAAATAAAATTTTACTTGGCAATTAGCATCATTTAATAAACCTAAAGGTGTTACTGAACCTGGTATTAAATTTAAGATTTCTTTTAAGTCATCTGGTGAGGCAAAACTTAATCTTCTAGTATTATTTTGTTGCTGGAAAGCTTTTAAATCTACCCTCTTATCTTTCTTAACTGTTATAAGATAATAATTTTTTTTCTTATCATCTCTACAAAATAAGTTTTTAGCATCACACTCAGGATAAGGTAGTTTTATCTTATCTAATTCTTTCATATTAAAGACAGCTTCATGTTCAGTTATTTCATACCAAATATTTTTATTTTTTAAAAATGTATAGATTTCTTCTTTATTCATAATCTCACCCTTAAAGTCCTACACAACTTCTTGTTAAAACCATTATAACATAGAAATTTTTAATATTAGTTTTTTTATAATATTTTAAGATTCAAGAAATTTCTAAAGCGAAAATATTTTTAAGATACAGTTTGGCAACATTAATTTTCTTACTATTTTTATAATGAGTATAGTGCTAATTAACTTTGGAATTGTGCCAATTCGTATTAGAATCTTGCTAATTTGTGTTGTCTTTTAGCTAAATCGTATTAGCATTTAATATTTTATATTTTTATTTTGAAGTAAACTTACAATGGCTCGCTAATTGACATTGGCATTTTGATAATCGGTTTTAGCATGTTCTATTTTCTATTAGCATTTTGCTATTTTACTTTAGCAAGCTTAAATACATCAAAATTATCCACAGACAAATTCATCATTTTTAGACAACTTAAAAAGATGAGCTTTTTAACTCACCTAACAGGTTACAAATAATATATTTCATAAATTTTTAAACGATAACTTTTTTATAAAGATAAAGGTGTTCTTGTATTTACTCCAAGATTGCAAGAGTTTTCAACAACATTTAAGAAAGTTTGAGCACCATGACCACCCGATTTCCAGCAATGGATAGTCGCACCATCAACATTAACACTACCGGAATCAAAGAAAGTATCGGTAAATAAATTGACTACGCCCTCGTTAATCGCAGCACTAAGGGTCGTGATTTTCATAGTCGAACCGGGCTCATAAGTCATCCAAATGGGCAAATTTCTACTTAATACTTCTTGCGTATAAGTTTGGTACTCATTAGGATTATAACTAGGACGGCTAGCCATAGCCAGAATTTCTCCAGTTTTAGGATTCATTGCAATAGCAAGAGCATGCTCAGGATTATATTTAGCAACAGCATTATCAAGTTCTCTTTCTACAGACTGTTGTAAATCTAAATCAATAGTTAAATAGACATTATTACCACTAACGGCTTCTTTATATTCTTCAGCTTTATTAAGTCTATTGCCTTTAGCATCACTATAATATTTAATAGACCCACTAATACCTGTTAATTCTTCATTGTATTTAAGTTCTAAACCAGATAAGCCTTGATTATCAATACCTACATAACCTAAAACATGACTTAGTAAATCATTATAGGGATAATATCTTTTAGCTTCTTTAAGTAAATATACACCGTCATAATTATAACTATTTATTTTATCAGCTATTTCAAAAGATAATTGTCTTCCTTCGGGATGAACTCTTTCAATCGAAGTTTTTTTACTAACATGTTTATACATTTCATCATAAGATACTCCTAGAATCTCACTTAAAGTCTTAGCTACTTCTTCTTTATTTTTAATCTGATTAGGTACTAAGTATAAAGATGTTGTTGTGATATTACTAGCTAAAACTTTACCATTTCTATCTAAAATAAGACCTCTATCGGGAGTTATTGGTAAGTTGCGTTGCCATAGGTCATTAGCTAGGCTATTTAACTTCTGGTACTGAAATACTTGAATATAAAAGACTTTTAAAATAACTGCTATTAAAAGTAAAGTTACAAATAATACTACTAATCTAATTCGAAAATGTTTATCTTGATAAAACACAAAATCACCCTAATTAATAATATTAAAAGGATAAGAAAAAAAGTCTTTAAAATGCAAGACTTTACTTTTTTAAACATGATTTAATTTTAAATAAATAATAATAATCCAATAAATACAACTACAGCACCACCTAGAATAATCATTTTATAATTCATTTTATTTTCTTTATTATTAGAATTATCATTATCATTTGAATTATTTAAATGAGCACCTTCATCATTATCGGCTCTTATTATTTCTAAATTATACACTTTATCTTCTTTATCTTTCGTTGTTACTAGGATTTTATATTTATTGGAACCGACTTCTAAATTTTTATCACCTAAACCACTAATTATTGTACCTTCTTCTCCTTCAGCTTGGATATTTATTTTTTCGGTATTATTATCAACATTTAAAATGTAATTATCTTTATCTTCTTGAAAATTTATATTGTAATTTTCGACAGTTAAATTTTTTAACTTACTGACACTCTTTTTATTAGACGTAGTACCATTGTTAGAGTTGTTATTCTTTTTAGAATTGTTACTTCCATTATTGTTAGTACTATTTATTTTATTATCTAAATATATATATCCAACTATATTAGTTGTTTTTAAATTAAGGCTTAAGTTTGAAACAATTCCGGTAGCATTACTAGCAATGTAGTTTTCAGTACACACGGTATTTTCTTGTCTTTCTTCATCACTATAATCACAATTATTATGTAAAGAACAATTTGTATCAGTTTTAGGTCTACATATTTTTTGCTTCTCGGTTTGACTAGCTGTTTTTACAACTATATTTTCATTATTTACAAGCCATACTAAACCAACATAGGTTTTAGCATCTTGTTTCCAGATAACAATACTATCATCCTTTGGGGTTGTTCCAACATTATATCCAGATTTTTTTGCGCTTTGATACCAGTTTTCAGCACTTTTCCAGTTTGGTAATTCGATATCATAATCAGTATTAAGTCTTTCCCAAACATACCATGTAGCACTGACAACCTCTTTAGTATTTACTACTTCTTTATTATTATAAGGATTTGCATAAACAGTGGTAAGATTTAATATAATAATTAACATTATAAATTTGAAGTATCTCATATAATCACCCTACTCTGGCCTTAAGTATAGCATGAAAACTTTATTAAGTAAATCTAATGATTAATTGATATTATAGATTTATTTTTCTATCTGTCTAAATCTTGTTCTTGCTAAACGTAAACTCTTAGGAGATTCTTGATAAACAAACTGTCTTTCATAGTCCAACTTAGGATAATCACTTGACTGTAACAATCTATCTTGATAAATAAAAGTACTCTCAGGAATCTGTTCAGGATTAGTACTTCCTGTAAGTAAGAATTCACTATTAAAATCTTTAGTAAATCTTCTATTAACAGAATTAGCACCTCTAGTAATTGACCAAGTGTTATCGACGTAATAAGAATATTTACCTATACCTACTTTGTTCCATGAATGGTTACTTCCAGCAACACTTTCGACCTCAACATTCATAATTTCATTATTAAGAAGCAAAGTCGTAAGACTTGCTATACCTATACAAAGACCGGCTTTTCTATTTAATATAGTTTCTGCTAAACCAGAAATATCGCCAGTATCAGAAGAGTCATAATAACTAACTTGGGATTGTAAATAATCAGATACTAAATAAATTTTTTCAATATCACTACGAGGGTTCATCTTACTTAAAGTTTCAATTCTTCTATATATTCTTTTTAAATTAATAAGAGATAACTTATTATTACTATTAAAACTAGTATAAATAAATCTATGGGAGAAGTTTAAATATTCTTTAAAACAATAAGTATCTATAATACCATTAAATTTTAAACCCCATATTAAGTAGTCTAAAGGGACTACTGGTTTTATATTTTTTAAACTAGTTATATCTATATATTCTCTATTTATTCTTTTACTATCATCTATTAATATGACCATATTAGATATGGGTTCTTTTAAGATAGAGTCTAAATATTTAAGAGAGGTATAATCTAAACATCTTATAGTTACTTTATGTTTTTTTATTATATCTAATAGGGGTTGCATGTTTAAAAATAACATATCTTCTGATAAAGAGATAATACTATAGTCTTTTATACTTTTTTGGAGGTTATTAAATATTATATCTATATAAGGATAAATACTTTGTTTTATTAGTTCCATAATAAGTATTCCTTTCTGGTAGAAAGTATATTATCATTTATAGTTTTAGATGTAAAGATATATTATATTATTAGTAGTACTCCCCGCCTTCCACTCCCGAAGTAGTTTATTCTATAATACTTATTAAAGTAATTCTGGCATAACCATTCCCTTTTTTGGCACAGTTAGTAGTTGGTGTTTCTTCACTACATGTTGTTGATATGGTTTTAGTATTTTCTTCATTAGATTCTTCACAGTTATAACAGTACATTGACTTATTGGTTAGAAGTGGGTTTCCTATATAACCAGAACCGCCGCCACCAGAACCAGTCATTGAAATATTGGTCGTCCAATCTCCAGCTGAGCCACCATAAAATCCAGAACCGCCGCCACCTGCATAAAATCGTTCATAATCTGTTACTGATAAATCTCTAGTATAACCTCCAACTCCAAATTTGCCATATCCCAAACTCCAAGTCGAACTGCCTCCAACATTTTGATTTCCACCAATGCCAATATAAATTGTATTCTTATCTTCTGTCACACCATTATTTCCAATATATCCACCAGCATGACCACCATGTGCCAAGTTAGCATTTGCTCCACCGCCACCACCTCCGGCGACAATAAAGATATTATTTTTATAGTTTTCTAACTCATAAAGTAATCCTGATTTATTTGCGATATGAGTTGCTCCGCCGCCTCCACCAGCAACTTGAAAGTTTTTATTATTTATATTATCGTAGTTTCCATTACCACCACCATTGTAACCGCCCTTATAATTGTCAGTGTTTCCGCCAATTTGAAGATACAAGACATCTTTTTTATTAATGCTTATTTGCCCACTTGAATAGCTTCCATAACCACCTTCGGTTTTGACACCTCTTATATTTCCATTGCCACCTTGCGCTCCCCAAACTTCTAATCTATATATCCCTGAAACTGGAGCGGTAAAGGTTTGAACTGTACCAGTATAGTCAAAATCAAACTCTGTTGGTCCAGAATAAAAATATAAATTACACTTAACTTTTTTATTTAAATTACTTATTAACAAACCCCAGCTATCATTATCCCACGTTACTTTAGTACTATCATCATCACATACAGCTTTTTGAAACATTGCTTCTTCTTTGGAAGGAATTTTATTACTTAATTCATTATTTACGTATACGCCTAAAATATCATCTGATAACAAATATTCTTTCTTATTACTAAAATATATAAAAATTAAACTAATAATAATTAACATTAAAATTAAACAATATTTTATTTTTTTCATAGCTATACCTCTCAAAAGCCCGTAATTACGCTTTCATAGAGCTTTTAACTCTATGAAAAACGCCTTTTGAAACTAGTATTCACCTAGGTTTATAAATTTCTGACCATAAATTTTGACCACAATGAAACTAAGATTTTTGACTACAAAATATTTATTTAAGCCCTATAAATACTGTGTTTATCCATAAAATAATTGACCACAATTTTGACCATAATCTTTAAAAAAAGACCCTTTTAAAAGCCTTAAAACTGTGTTATAGTTAATACATAAATTAAAAATAGTGGTCTATTTTAAGCTTTCATAGAGTTAAAAGTTCTATGAAAATTTAAGAATTCATTCTTAAAATACAGACATTGTATATATTGCAAAAAAGGCTTATTCAATAAAGATAGGCCTTTTATTCATCTATACTTATCAGTGTTATTCTGGCGTAACCATTGCCTTTTTTGGCACAGTCAGTAGTTGGCGTTTCTTCAACGCAAGTTGTTGATATGGTTTTAGTATTTTCTTCATTAGATTCTTCGCAGTTATAACAATACATAGCTTTATTAGTTAGAAGTGGGTTGCCTATATAACCTGAGCCACCGCCACCCGATGAACCATTATAGTAGCTTGTACCGCCACCATAAAAACCACTTCCACCACCAGAAGACGGAATTTCTTGTCCATAATTGCCACCATAGCCAAAGCCAGCAGATAAAGGTTCAAAATTTGAACTACCATTTAATCCAGCTGTATCTTGTGTACCTCCTGTAGCTAGTGATTTTGATTCGGTTACACCATTACTGCCTTTATAACCACCTCCAGAACCACCTTGATGTGGTAAGTAAGGACTATTTTTTGAAGATAAATACATATGATAATGCCAACCGGCACCTCCGCCGCCACCCGAGACAATTAAAATGCTATCTTTGTTATCTTCATAATTTTTTAATTGTCCATCATCAATAATGGTGTTTTGGATTGATGTAGCACCTCCGCCACCTCCCCAAGTTGTAGCTCCGTCTGACATTGCATTACCGCCACCATTGTAACCGCCATTATATAAATAACTTTTATTCCAGTATATTCCATTATCTCCTTTGCCGCCTATTGATAGATAAATGATATTTCTGGCTTTTAAAAATATATCGCCTGATGAATATCCTCCATAACCGCCTGTTGCTTCTTCAGTATAAGCATATCCGCCTTGGGCGCCCCATGTTTCTAATTTGTATGTTCCAGAAAATGGTACTGTAAAAGTTTGAACAGCACCGGTGTAATCAAAGTCAAATATTGTCTGACCAGAATAGAAATATAAGTTACACTTTACTTTCTTATTTAAATTACTTATTAATAACCCCCAATTATCATTGTCCCATGTTGCTTTAGTACTATCATCATCACACACTACTTTTCGAAATAAAGCATCACCTTTAGAAGGAATTTTATCACTTAACTCATCATTTACATATACTCCTAAAATATCGTCTGTTGATAAATACTCTTTTTTTGCATTCAATAATATAAAACTTAAACTAACCATAATTAATGATAATATTAAACAAATTTTCACTTTTTTCATAGTCATACCTCCAAAGCCCCGAAATTTCGGCTTCGTAGAGTTTACAACTCTATGAAAAATAGCTCTCAAAGCTAGTGTTTATCTACATTTATAAAAAGTTGACCATGAATTTTGACCATAATAGGAATTAATTTGTTGACTGGAAAAAAATACGTAAAGTAAAGTAATTACTGGAGTCTAGACAATTTTTTCTGACCATAATTTTGACTAAAATAGAAATTAATTTACGTTTAAACCTAAGAAAAACTGTGTTATAGTTAATATATAAGTTAAAAATAAGCGCCTAAAATACGCTTTCATAGAGTTGTAAACTCTATGAAAATCGCTTTAAAAATCTAAAAAATTTAGATATTGTATATTTCTAAAAGGCATGTTCAATCAAGAATATGCCTTTTATTCGTTTATGCTTATTAATGTTATTCTAACATAACCATTTTCTTTTTTTGAGCAATTAACTGTTGGGGTTTCTTCACTACATGTTGTTGATATGGTTTTGGTACTTTCCTCTGATGACTCCTCACAATTATAGCAGTACATAACTTTGTTAGTTAAAAGTGAATTTCCAATATAACCAGAACCACCTCCGGCTCCTCCTGCTAGCGTTGTAGCGCCTCCGCCATAATATCCACCACCTCCATTTGGACCATTATCAGTTTTTTCAACTCCAATTCCACCTGTGCCAAAACTTCCATTAACGTCATATAAGTTATTTGTATACTCTCTTGAAAGAACTCCTGTTCCGCCTGATGATTGAGTACCACCTGTGCCAAAATATAAATGCGAATTGCCTAGAACATATCCAGTTCCGCCGATATATCCACCTCCAGAACCGCCGTTTTCTCGTTCACCAGCGCCTCCGCCTCCTGAAACAATAAGGATATTAGATTTAAAGTTTTCTAAGTTTGAAAGTAATCCTGTAATTGTTGATATATGAGTAGCTCCACCTCCGGGTGCTTCAACGCCTGACATATAATTTCCACCATTGTATCCTTTTTTGCCACCAACATTTATAAATAATTCTGTGTTAGCATTTAAACTAATATCGCCAACTGAATATCCACCATAGCCACCAGCACCATACCAGTTTGAACTGCCCTGTGCTCCCCATGTTTCTAATTTATATGTTCCAGATATAGGTGCTGTAAAAGTTTGTTCACTACCTGTATAATCAAAATTAAATACTGTTTGTCCAGAATAGAAATATAAATTACATTTTACTTTTGTATTCATATTACTTATTAATAAGCCCCAGTTATCGCTGTCCCATGATACTTTAACATTATCATTATCACAAATAGCTTTTTGAAATAATGCTTCATCTTTAGACGGAATATCTTCGCTTAACTCATTATTTACATATAATCCTATAATATCATCAGACGATAAATATTCTTTTTTATTAATTAAATATATAAAAATTGAACCAATAATAATTAGTATTAAAATTAAACAAGATTTTATTTTTTTCATAGCCACACCTCTCAAAAGCCCGTAATTACGCTTTCATAGAGCATATTACTCTATGAAAAATAGGCTTTGAAGTAAGCATTCACCTGGGCATATAAATTTCTGACTAGAAATTTTGACCATAATAGCACTTTGGTTTTTGACCATAAAAAGCGCTACAAATACTTATAAACATTAGATTTCATTTAATTTTGTCTGACCACAAAATTGACTACAAACTATAGTACAATCCCCCTTTTAAATGGCTTAAAACTGTGTTATAGTTAATATATAAGTTAAAAATAGACGTTCAATTTTCGCTTTCATAGAGTAATATGTTCTATGAAAATCCAGATTTTTACATGTAAAATATAGACAGTGTGTGTATTATAAAAAGGCTTACTCAATCAAGAATAAGTCTTTATTCGTCTATACTAATTAATGTTATTCTAGCGTACCCATTTCCTTTTTTAGAACAATTAACAGTTGGAGTTTCTTCAGCACATGTTGTTGATATGGTTTCTGTACTTTCTTCATTAGATTCTTCACAATCATAGCAATACATATTTTTGTTAGTCAAGGCCGAATTTCCTATATAGCCAGAGCCGCCTCCGGCTGTATAAGATGAATTGCTTCCACCATAGTATCCTCCTCCGCCACCAGCCATTTCGCAATATTTATTTTCTTGGCAAGATTCTCCTAATCCAAAATCATTTCCAGAAACTTGAGAACCACCTCCGGCATAAACAAGTCTTGTATCACTATCAATTCTAGATACTCCACTACTTCCAATATAACCTCCAGCGTTGCCAGACTTTACTATTGAGTAATTAGGATAAGTTTGAAAATCAACATAGATACCACCACCGCCGCCGGCGACTATTATTAATTCATCAGTATAGTTTTTCAGTGTACTAAGTGTTCCAGCTTTTTTAGAAATATGAGTAGCTCCGCCTCCGCCAGTACCTATAGAATTTTTATTATTATATGATGAGCGACCAGTGCCACCACCGTTGTAACCACCTGGCGACATAATACTTAATCCAAGGTTCGCCGCTCCAGTACCTCCATTATTTATATATAAAATATCTTCTTTCATTAGCTTGACATTGCCTTTAGAATGACCGCCATATCCGCCTTCATATTTGTCATAACTTCCGCCCTGTGCTCCCCATATTTCTAATTTATAAGTTCCTGAAATTTGTGCCGTAAAGGTTTGTTCATCACCTGTATAATCAAAATCAAATACTGTCTGGCCAGAATAAAAATATAAATTACACTTAACTTTCTTATTTAAATTGCTTATCAATAAGCCCCAATTTTCATTATCCCAAGTTACTTTTATATTTTCATCATCACATATAGCTTTTTGAAATAGAGCTTCATCTTTAGAAGGCATATTATCACTTAACTCATTATTTACATATACTCCTAAAATATCATCTGTTGATATATATTTTCTTTTTGCATTAAATGTTATAAAACATGAACTAATTATAATTAATGTTAATATTAAACAAAATTTTATTTTTTTCATAGTCGTACCTCTTAAAAGCCCCGAAATTTCGGCTTCGTAGAGTTTGTAACTCTATGAAAAATGACTCACTAAACCAGTGTTTACCTGGTTTTATAAATTGTTGACCAAAAATTTTGACTACAATGATAATACAATTATTGACTACTAAATAGCTTGCGAAGTATTATGATTACTAAATTTAAGAAAAAATTATTTGACCATGATTTTGACTAGAATAGATTTTAAAATAGCCTTTTAAAAGCCGAAAATCTGTGATATAGTTAATATATAAGTTAAAAATAAGTGCCTAAAATACGCTTTCATAGAGTTACAAACTCTATGAAAATATCCTTAAAAACATAAGAAATTTAGACATTGTATATATTATAAAAAGACTTACTCAATTAAGAATAGGTCTTTTATTCATCTATGCTTACTAATGTAATTCTGGCATAACCACTGCCTTTTTTAGTGCAGTTACTTGTTGGAGTCGTATCAGTACAACTTGTTGATATAGTTTTAGTACTTTCTTCGGATGATTCTTCACAGTTGTAACAGTACATAACTTTGTTAAATAAATTTTTATTTCCTATGTAGCCTGAACCACCGCCACCGGATGAATAGGACGCATTATCGCCAGAACCTCCTCCATAAAAACCGCCGCCCCCTGCGCCTCCACTATCGCCAGTTAAGCCAGAATTCCCACCTTTACCAAATGTGCCGTTATTATATCCAGAACCACCATTTGACTGTGTTCCACCATAGCCTGGTCTAAGACAAGAGTCAACTCCTTTATATCCGCCACCACTTCCAGATACTATCGTCTCTGTTGCTGTAGTCCAATCTTCGCATGTATCTTCTCCACCGCCGCCTCCGGAAACAATGATAATTTTATCTACAGAATTTTCAAGAGTATAAAGTTCACCAGAACTAAAGGCAATGTGAGTAGCGCCTCCGCCGGACATATCTCCAATTCCACCACCATTGTACGCTGCTAATTTTTCACCAGTATTATTATAATTCTGCCCAACATTTATATAAATGTTGTCATTATTCTTTAAGTCTATAAATCCAACTGAATATCCTCCATATCCACCAGACGTTTTGCCATTAGTTCCTAAGTTAGTACTACCTTGGGCTCCCCATGTTTCTAATTTGTAAGTACCAGAAATAGGAACGGTAAAGATTTGTTCTCCGCCAGTATAATCAAAATCAAATACAGTTTGACCAGAATAAAAATACAAATTGCATTTTACTTTTTTATTTAAATTATTTATTAGCAAGCCCCAATTATCATTATCCCAAGTTACTTTTGCATTTTCATCATCACAAACAGCTTTTTGAAACATTGCACTTTCCGTGGCAGGAATTTGTTCACTTAATTCATCGTTTACATATACTCCTATAATATCATCTGTTGATAAATATTCTTTCTTATTGTCAAAATAGCTAAAAATTGAAATTATTAAAATAAATATTATAATTAAATAAAAACATCTCTTTTTCATAGTAAAACCTCTTAAAAGCCCATAATTACGCTTTCATAGAGCTTGTTACTCTATGAAAAACGCCATTTGAAGCTAGTATTCACCTATGTTTATAAATTTCTGACCAGAAATTTTGACCACAATGAAACTGAGATTTTTGACTACAAAATATTTCTTTAAGCCTCATAAATACTTGGTTTATTTAAAAAATAATTGACCACAATTTTGACCATAATCTTTAAAGAAAGACCCTTTTAAAAGCCTAAAAACTGTGGTATAGTTAATATATAAATTAAAAATAGTGGTCTATTTTAAGCTTTCATAGAGTAACAAGTTCTATGAAAATTTAAGAATTTATCCCTTAAAATATGGACAGTGTATATATTATAAAAAAGGCTTATTTAATCTAGATAGGCCTTTTATTCATCTATACTTATTAATGTTATTCTGGCATAACCATTTTCTTTTTTAGCACAGTTACTGGTTGGTGTTTCTTCAGCACATGTTGTTGATATTGTTTTAGTGTCTTCTTCTGATGATTCTTCACAGTTATAGCAGTACATGGCTTTGTTGGTCAGAAGAGAATTACCTATATAACCCGAGCCTCCAGCTCCGGAACCACCCCAAGAAGCTCCACCACCGTAGTAACCTCCGCCTCCGCCGCCAGATACATTATAAATTTTGTCTTCTATTTTGGCTCCACCACCAGTACCAAATGATCCGTTTAACCATTTATCTGCTGGATTCCCCTCCAAATTTCCGCCACCAGTTCCACCCTTAATTTGGGAACCAGAACCAGGATTATTTTTATTATAATTTTGAGATGTCGTAGTTCCTTTTTGACCACCTCCTGAGCCACCATTATCTGCAACGTTATCATCTCTAAGTGATTCTTGCCACCAAGCACAAACTCCGCCTCCGCCGCCGGCAACAATAAAAATAGAATCCTTGTCGTTTTGTAATTCAGCTAGTAATTTATTTTTATCAGATATGTGAGTTGAGCCACCGCCACTGCTCAAATTTATATCATAGTTTGAATGATTATGAGAGCTAACTGCTCCTCCATTAGGATAACCAATCGCTACCGCATCTTCGTTTTTAGTATTCACATTTTGTCCTTTTCCACCAACTATTAGATACAAATTCTCATTTTCTATTAAATGAATGTTGCCAATCGAGTAACCGCCATAGCCGCCATAATAATTTTCTGAATCAGTCGCCCCTTGTGCTCCCCATGTCTCTAATTTATAAGTTCCAGAGAAAGGCACTGTAAAAGTCTGTTCATCTCCTGTATAATCAAAATCAAATACAGTTTGACCAAAATAGAAATATAAATTACATTTTATTTTTTTATTTAAATTACTTATTGACAAACCCCAGCTATCAGAATCCCATGTTACTTTAGCATTCTCATCATCACAAATAGCTTTTTGAAATAAAGCCTCATCTTTGGAAGGGATCTTATCACTTAACTCATTATTTACATATACTCCTATAATATCATCTAATGATAAATACTCCTTCTTATTACTAAAATATATAAAAATTGAACTAATAATAATTAATGAAACTATTAAATAATTTATTGCCTTTTTCATAAATATACCTCCAAAGTACCGAAAATACGGCTTCGTAGAGTTAGCAACTCTATGAAAAATAGCTTACAAAGTAAGTATTTACCTAGGTTTATAAAAAGTTGACCATGAATTTTGACCACAATAGAAGTTAATTTGTTGACTAGAAAATACTATATAAAGTAAGGTAAATACTGGAGTTTAGACGATTTTTTCTGACCATAATTTTGACTAAAATAGAAATTAATTTAGGCTTTAAACCTAAGAAAAACTGTGATATAGTTAATATATAAGTTAAAAATAAGGCCCGAAAGTTAGCTTTCATAGAGTTGCTAACTCTATGAAAAACAAGAAAAAATGGGCAAAAAAAGCTCTAATTAGACCTTCTAACTAGAGTTTTTTATTTAATTATTTTTAATAGCTTCTTCAAAACTATCACATAAATCTTCTAAGTATTCTTTTTTAGCTAACTTATTTAACCAATTTTTTGGAATATCATCATAACCATAAATAATACCAGCCATAGAACCTGTAATGGCACCGATAGTATCAGTATCATTGCCTAAGTTAACAGAACCAATTATAGCTTCTTTAAAATTTCTAGCATTTAAGATAACCCATAAAGATGCTTCTAAAGTATCTACAACATAGCCACTACTACTTATTTCGGCTATATCTAAAGTACTAATATCTTGTTTTAAAATTCTATCATAGATACTTATTGTTTCTTTAGTAAATAAAGAATAATCTAATGTTTTAATCTTGTTATAAGCTTCATATTTATCAAGACCTTGTAATAAATAAATAACATAGTTAACATAAATATAACAAGCCATAATACTTATTTCATGACGATGAGTTAGGGAGGAAACATTCTTAGTTAGAGTATATATTTCATCACTAGAAGAATTATGATAAAAACAATAATAAGCTACTGGCAAGATGCGCATTAAAGAACCATTACCATTAGCATTTATATTAGCAAGGCCTGATTCTAAAGCAGAAGTATTGCCTAAAGAATAGTTATGTATTGCTTTTAGACAAGTTCTACCAATATCAAATAGTTTACCACCTGGAGTATAATCACCTTTATTTATCCAATCAATAAACTTTCTCATAATATCATCATAATCAAACTTTTTCTTTTCGATAAAGGAAACCATTAAAGCTATTTCCATTGATGTATCATCAGACCAGAAACCTACGGGAACGGGATGACTACCATTACCAAGCATTTTCGTTACCGGGTTTTTAAGTAGTTTTTCACGACTAATAAACTCTAAAGGAACACCAAAAGCATCTCCTATGGCATGACCAATAACCCCGTCTTTAACATTTGTCATTAATTACCTCATACTTTTCTTAAGATAAGTATATCATTTAAATTAAATATTTTATAAAAAAAAGCAATAAAACTAAAGAAAAATTCTATTGCTTAATTTTTAATCTTCAAAATAAAGAAAATATTCATTATATAAAGCTTTATTATTAATAGCATATCTTACTTTAGTAGTATGTTCATTATTATAATTATCAGTTATACTTTTTAACTCATTATCTAATTTATCATAGCTTTTAAAACTACGATAACCATATCCATTAGTACTATTTTTACCTGTATAACAACTATTACTAGGTATATTTATTGTATGATTATCAAGATTAAGACTACTTTTAATATAAAGAGTATGGCAGTGGTAACCACTATTATTTGAACTCATAAAGTTTCCATAAACAAGAATAATAGTAAGTACTAAAAAAATTGGAATAAGATATATTTCTTTTTTAACATTCTTATTTATTTTTTTATCATCTTTTAACTTAGAATTCTTTTTTAATATATTAAAATTATAAATCGTATAGATTAATAAACATACGTATAAAAGAAGAATAAATGCGCTGTAAAGCTCTTGTCTATTATAAATTAGAAAAGCAAACATGCCACCTTTAAAAGCAAAATCTTTCTTTAATAGGCTTCTTATGAAAGTAATAGTAAGTAAAGATATATCACTTAATACCACGATAAGCCCTTTCTTAGTTTTACCTTTTCTTATTAAATAAGCTCCAATGGCTGATGATAATAAAGTAAATAAGATAAAAATAATTTCAACAATAATAAATATAACATTAATTAACATATTTTCTGACATAATAAACTCCTATTTTATTATCATTATACTTAATAATCGGGGGGGGTCAATATAGATATATTAAATTTTAGAAAATAATCTTAGGTTTTATAGAGATTGGTCTAGACTTTTAATACTAAGATGACTTTTTAATTCTTCGGTAAATAAGTTTATAATATCTTCTACTTTTCTATAACCATTTAAATATAGTTCATCTAAGTTAATTAAGATAGCATTATTAGTTAGAAGAAATGGTTTAGAAGATATAGTTTTGCTAATGTTTAATTGGTCTAAATAATTAGGAGTATTTATAAACTTAGGCATTATATCTAAGTAATTATTCATAGGAATAACTTTTTTAGCTTTTAAATTTTTAAGAAAAGTTTGTTCTTCTAAAGATAAAGTAGAATAATTATTTTCTAGAATACGATTGATTAAATCAGATAAGCTAGCTCTTAACTCTTCTTTAAAGCTATCATCAAATTTATTGATAGAAAGTTTAGCCACGTTATTGATAGTTATATTTAATAAAGGATTAAAAATAGTAAACATTTCTTTTTTATTTTTACGATGTTTAAATAATTGTTCTTCGGATTCTTCTGGATTTAACTTTTTATGACGACTAAAAGACTGATTAAGACAGGTTTCTAATGAGGTTCTTAGAGCGATGAATTCACCTTTTATTTTGGAGGCATCATTTACAAAACGATACTGCGAGCCGTCTATTACTATAACTTTACCAGTTGGCTCTAAATAATTAATTATCTCATCATAAATGGTAGCAAAACAAATAGAACATTTCCCCCAAAAATCCTCATTAATTTGCATTTGCTTTTCGCCGTTACGACGATGAGTTCGAGGAAAAATATCTTTACCATATTTATTAACAATTAATTTTACTAAGTCGTATTCTAAAGTGCCAACTTTATTATTATTAAGATTTATTGAATCAAAATCGATAACAATATATTTACTAGGATTCTTTCTAAAGTTTTCACATAAAGTTGATTTACCAGCACCACCTTCTCCGGTTATATTAATTACTTTATCATTTGTTAATTTACGATATAATAAAGGTTTACTTGCCTTTTCATCAATACCATAATCCATATAAGACTCCATTTCTTTTTTATATCCTCTTTATTTCTGTGTATTTGGTAATAACCTTCTTAAAATCACTTACAACAATATCATCATACTGCATAGGAATTATAACCTCATTATAATAAGCATTTAACTTATCTAACGGGATTAAACCAGTTAAAATTCTTGCTTCTAAACTTTTTAAAGAAGATAGATATTTTTCATAGTCAGTATTACTATAAGGGGACATTTCTTTTTTTAAACGATATAAAGCTTTATTAATACATTTAAAAGGAATATTATTTTCTTTTAATAGTAAGTATTCATCAAATAAGATATCACAACCGTTACTTAGTAATACTGCTCCCCTATAACTAGTATTAGTTCTATCTAAAACTACTTCATTACATAAGGAACTACCATAATCATATAATTTACCATTTTCTTTTAGTTCTCTTGCTACGCTTAGCTTTTCAATCATCTCTGGTGTTTCTATGGCAGTAACACATTTTTTACTATCGTTAGTATAGCCAACTTTTATATAATGTTTAGAACCATTTACTTCGATTACTTTTAAAGTAAGAAAATCAGGATTATTAAAATCACCAGTTACTGAGTCGCAAGAAGATGATGCTATATAGTTAGTACTATTAACATCAACTACAAAGATTAAATTACTATCTTGAAAACTATTTAATTCTAAATTAGAAAATAAGCTACAAGATAAATATTGAGCCATATAAGAGTTATAATTTTTATCACTACTAATGCCGGGTATATTAAAACAAGCATGACCTACTATCATAAAGTCTTCGCCATTTACTAAATCATTAAAGTTAGTAAGTCTTTGTTGCCAAAGGAAAGCGGTATAATTTCTTAGACTTTCTTCTAAAGTAAATAACTCATTTAAATCTTTAGTAATCTCATTACCTATGATAGAAGCATTAGAAGGATATTTACCATTTTTAAAGTAATAAGATATATTTTCTTCTTTTAATAAATCTTCTCTAATTTTTAAAGAAATATTTCTTAAATTAGGATATTTAGTTTGAAATTCTTGGAGTTTTTTATATAAAGGATAATATATTTCTTTATTATTACTAGTTTTTATTAAATAATTTAGTTCTAGGGATAATTGAGTTAAGTAACCTTGTACTGATGAAGTTAATAAATTATAATCTTTTAAATAATTAAATGTTCGCATATTATTCCTCTCTTATTAAAGATATTTATATATGAATATTATAACATTTTCGTAAAATTAAACAATAAGACCAAAAAAGATTACCTAGCTTAAGTAATCTTCAATAATATTAACTAAATTTTCTTTAGACATGCCACATTTTGCAAGTAGTTCTTCGGCTTTAAAATCAGTATGGAATTTTTTAGAAATACCAAAGTTCATAACTTTAATGGCATCGTTACCTAAGTAACTAGCGATATTTACACCATAACCACCTTGAAGCTCACCGTCTTCTAAAGTAATAATTAACTTATGATTTTCCTTTAGTTTATCTAAAGTTTCGTAATCTAAGTTACTAACGTTAATAGGATTGATAACGGTTATATCTTTTTGATATTTTTTTTTAATGTCTTTGGCTACTTCAAGAGCCATTTTAAGCATGGGACCAACTGCTATAATAGCAACATCACTACCATTTGATACGCACATATTTTTCGTAAAATCGGTATGGTTATCGTTATCTAGTTCACACCAGAATGCTGGGACTCTGATACCTACTGGGTGTTTACTTATGGTTGTTGAAAATTTTAAGGCATCGTTATATTCTTTTTTAGTAGCGGGTGATAGATAAGTAAAGTTAGGAATATGACTAAATTCTTGAATATCACATAAGGCAATATGGGTATCACTATTCATACCATAAACACCTGGGTTAATAGCTAAAATAACGGCGGGATTATCATTTAAGCACAAATCATGACTTACTTGGTCATAGACTCTTTGAAGGAATGGTGCAAAAGTTCCAAATACTGGGATGCCACCATTTTTAGCAATGCCACTAATCATCCCAACGGCATTTTCCTCGGCAATGCCAACATCAATAAACTTACCTTTGTTAACATATTTCTCTCTTATATCTTGTGTAAACCCTAAAGATGCGGGAGTACCAGCATTTAAAACAACAGCTTTAGAGTTAGTATCTAATAATTCTTTTAAACTATTAAATACGGTGTCATCTTTAACTACTGGATTTTTTAAGGAACCATCTTCGATATTAAATGGTCCACCAGCATGCCAAGCTTCCCTATTTTCTTCAGCATATTTAAGTCCTTTACCTTTAATAGTATGAATATGTAGAAGAACTGGATGGTCAGTATCTTTAACTGAGTTAAATAACTCTACTAACTTTTTAATATCATGACCATCATCTAAATAATGGTATTCAAAACCCAAAGCTTTAAAGAAGTTATTATTAGATACGCCATTCATCATACGTAGTTCTTTTAGATTTTTATAAAGACCACCATGATTTTCTGCAATACTTTGGTCATTATCATTAACAATAATAATTAAATTATTTTTATATTCACCGGCATAATTTAAGGCTTCTAAAGCTTCACCACCGGATAAGGCCCCATCGCCAATAACGGCAATTATATTTTCTTTAGTATGTTTTAAGTCTCTTGCGACTGCTAAGCCTAAACTTAAAGAAACACTAGTAGAAGTATGCCCTATTTTAAAGAAATCATGTTTACTTTCTAAGGGGTTAGTATAACCAGTTACTTCACTAAATTTATCATCATCAAGATAAGCTTCTTTACGACCAGTTAAGATTTTATGCGGATAACATTGGTGGGAAACATCAAAGACGATTTTATCTACGGGTGAGTTAAAGACATAATGAAGGGCTACTGTCATTTCAACAACACCTAAGTTTGGTCCTTTATGACCACCTATTTTACTAACACGGTTAATTACAGCTTCTCTTACTTCATCAGCTAATGGTTGTAATTCTTCTATCTTTAATTTTTTGACATCTTCTGGTCCATTAATTTTTTCTAAATACATTTAATACACTCCTTATAATTTTTTTATTATTTATTAAGCCAATTAACTAAAGTTTGCTTTGCTTCGTCTACCTTAGAACCACGGATTGCAAGACCTTCTTTAATATTGGCATTACCACAAAATCTTTTAACATCAGATAAAGTACTTCCAAGTCCAGAACCTTCATGAGTAGTTAGATAGGCCACTGTTTTACCAGTAAAGTCTAATTTTTCAAGTAAGCTAAACATTGGACAAGGATAATGTCCCCACCAAACTGGTCCCGCTAGATAAATAGTATCATAATCATCAAGATTATCTAAGTATCTAACTAAAGCAGGACGAGCATCTTTATTTAATTGGGCTTTAGCAATATCACAGCATTCATTATAATCATAGGGATATTTATTAACAGGTTCTACTTTAAATATATCAGCATTTGTTAAACTCTGAAGAGTTTCTACTAATTTTTCAGTACTACCTTTAGTTATATTTTCAATACCATGTTCCATATAATTTTCTCCCGTATGAGAAAAATAAATTATTAAACTTTTCATTTATTACCATCCTTTTTATTTTTTATATTTCTTTTTATTTTTCTAGAGCTATCACCACTTTTATTGGGATAAATATTTTGACTATTTTTAGTCTCAATTATATCTTCAATATTTTCCATAATAAAAGTATCACAATTATTTTGGGCTACTATAAATGATGTTTTATCTTTTATAGTCCAAGCCATAATTAGTTTATTTTTACGAAGTTTTTTTAATCTTTTACTAGGTAGGGCTCTTATATCATAAGATATAAAATCTGGTTTAGTAATAATGTTATAAAGCATACTTTGCATAAATTTCTTTTTAAGAATATTTATATTATCTGTTTTAAAATCACTACTTAATTGACCTCTTATAACATTAGGAGCTTTTTTTCTTAAGTAATTAACAGTTAGAGGGTTAAAGCTTTTGATAGCATATTTACCTTTATAGTCTTTTAATGTATTTAAAACTTTATCTTCTAAAAGACCACATTTATTATCAAATTTCAGTTCAATTATAATTGGTACTTTACCATTAATAAGTTTTAAAATATCACTAAATAAAGGAATATGTTCATTAGTATTTAATAATTTTAAATTTTGTAATTCTTTATAAGTTTTATCCTTTATTGGACTATCTAAACCCGTCATTCGCTTTAAGTTATCATCATGAAAAACTACAACATTACCATCTTTTAAGAGATGTAAGTCAAATTCGATTAAATAATTTTTTTCTATTGCTCTTTTAAAAGCAGGAATGGAATTTTCTGGTATGCCGATATTTATATCATGATAACCACGATGTGCAACAATTTTATTTTTTAAGAACTCTAAATCCTTTTTCATTACTACTACACTCTTTACTATTATTTTTTTATTAATTTTATAGTCTAATTATTATTAATAAAATCACTTATTTCTTATTTTAATTTAGAAAATTCATAACTAAATCAATTATAACTTCTTTTTCTTTTGGATTAGACTCAGCTATAAGCAAAGTTAGGGAGGTCAATGTATTATTATCGATAACTTGCTTATTATCTTTATAAAGAATGGCATAAAAATTTAGAAAATAGATAAACAAAGTTGCTGCAATTCTTTTATTACCGTCAATAAAGACATGGTTTTTAACAATCATATACAAGAAGTTAGCAGCTTTTTCTTCGATACTTTTATAGACATCTTCACCATCAAAAGTTTGATAAATGTTACCGATGATTGATTGTAAGCCTTTATTTCTTTCAATAGCAAAGATATCACTTTCTTCGTTGAATCTTAACTTATTAATTACATCTAAGCAGTCTTCATATTTTATTTGTTTCTTACTATTATTTCCTTTTGGTTTTAATAAATTTCTATGGTCATAATCATCTAAAAGGTCAAGAGCTTTAGAATAGTTGCCAATTACTTTTAGGATTTCTTTAGCATCGGTATTTTCCAAATTTTCATTTGTTCTATTAGCAATGTCTATTAATTTCACTGTCTTTTCTAAATATTCTAGTCTTTTCTGATTTAGAGCATAGCCTTTAATTAAATAGTCTTTTAATATTTTATTAGCCCATTTTCTAAAAACGATACCATTTTGAGATTTAACACGGTAACCAACCGAAATAATCATATCGAGATTATAATAATCTATATTTCTGGTTTGAGTTTTACTTGCTAAAGCTCCGTGAGCTGTGGTGTGTGCAAATTTTGCACATACCTCATTTTCTTTTTATTCTTCTTCTTTAAAAATATTATTAATGTGTCTCTTAATTACAGTTCTGTCCCTATTGAATAAAGTCGCTAACTGTTCTAAAGATAACCAAACCGTTTCATCTTTCACATTAACTTCTAATTTTACATTTTGATTTTCAAATAATATTATTTCATTTTTCATATTGATCTCCTGTTTGTTTTAATTTAATTTATTATATTCTTCATCACTTACTGGTTGGCACCATTCATTTGATGTATCTTCTCCTGGTACTTCAATAGCTATATGACTAAACCAAGAATCTTTTTTCGCACCATGCCAATGTTTAACGTTTGCTGGAATAGTAATAATGCTACTCAGTTTTAATAAAACAGCTTCCTTGCCTTCTTCTTGATACCAACCAAAACCAGCTGTACAAATTAATATTTGACCGCCACCTTTAGTTGCATGGTGAATATTACAATTATTACGGCATCCTGACTCAAAAGTTACATTAGCTAAAAATAATGGACATTCCTTAGGATTAGTTAAGAGATTTAAATAACTATTACCAATAAAATACTTAGCATAAGCCCTATTTGCTTCTACTTACCCAAATACATTTTCTTTTGTAAATTCATCTTTATTATTCATAAGTTTTTTTTCTTATTTTCTAATATATTTCTTAAATTATTATAAACTTTTTTAGAAATATATAAATTAATTTAATATAATTTTTATTCTAATTATTTTGGTCTTTTAAGCTTAGTTTTTCTTTTAGTCGTTTTATAAAGAATGTCTGACTTTGGTTAATATAAGTAAGAGCTTCTTCTAAAGTAAACCATTTTATTTTATCCATTTCAGGAAATTCTTTAATACTACCAGACTTAGGTGGCCATTCTAAAGTAAAGCTATTACTTTTAAAATTAGAAATATCACCGTCAAAGTAGCTTTCAAACATAATAACAAGTTTATTATTAGATACTTTTTTTGAAGCCAAATAATCTATTTTATTATTTAAAATCAGATTTGTTTCTTCACTACTTTCTCTTATAGCAGCATTTAAAACCTTTTCATTAGATTCTACTAAGCCTTTTTGGACTGACCAAGCGCCCTTATCTAATTTATCCCAATAAGGTCCACCAAAATGAGTTAGTAAAACATAATATTGATTATTTTCTTTTTTCCACAATAGTATTCCCGAACTTCTTTTCATTTTTATTCCTCCTTCAACTGTCATAATTATTATATAACATCTAGAGCTTGCTCCAAGTCAAGAGTAAATTAAAAAGTTATTTAAAAATTTTTGTTTTCTAAATAACCTTCTAAATTTTTTATTTTAACGATTTTTATATTTTTTTCGGTCTTCGTCCCAAGAATTAGGTTTATCTATTTTGCCAACAACCCAAATTTCACCTGTATTTTTATCTCTAATAAAGTAGATAAATGGTTTATTTAATTTCAATTCAATAATTTTTCTTTCTTCAAAAGGGACACCAGAGAACATTGCTATGACTACTCTTCATTATTATCAAATAATTTCTTTTGCATGCCTTCAGGATTTTCCATATATAATTTATATAACTGATAGATATCGGTATCTTTGTATTTTACTTCTTGAAAGTCTTTATTTAAATCTAATATCTTAGCATTACGATAACTTATTAAAATAGGCGAATGGGTTGCTATTATAAACTGACTACCTTGTTTTACTAAGTCATCAATTAAACAAAGTAAGGATAATTGACTCTGGGCTGATAAGGCAGCTTCTGGTTCATCTAAAATATAAAGTCCATGGTCAGTAAAACGATTTTGCATTACTTTTAAGAAAGATTCACCATGGGAGCATTTATGAAGATTACCACCATAATAATTATAAAGACTAACATACCCACTTTTAGCTAAATTTTCTATTTCCGAAGAAAAGTTATAAAAACTTTCAGCTCTTAAGAAAAACTTCATTTTGGGTTTATAAATATTGGTAATTCTTAGGTGTTTATATAATTCTGAAGTTGTATCATTAGTATCGTAAGTAAAGTTTTGAGTACCACCTTCTTTTGGTAAGCCTAGATTAACAGCGATTGCCTCAATAAAAGTAGACTTGCCAATACCATTTTCACCAATAAAGAAAGTTACGGGACTATTAATATTTAATTCTGTAAAGTTTTTGACAACCGGAATATTAAAAGGATACTTAGAAAAATCTGTTATTTTTTCACGGTCTAAAATTATTTTGGTTAAATATAGTTGTTTATTAAAATCCATGTATAAACTCCATATTATCTATTTAAATATTTTTTATTTTATTCTTCGTATTTTTCTTTTTCCCAACGAGCAAATATACCACAAGGTAATACTAAATTACTATTTTTTACTGGTAATCCTAATTCATCACTAGTAATATAGCCTTTATTTTTAATGCATAATTTTAAAACATCTTCTAAAACATTCATAGATAACCCTGTTGTATAAGAATTAATCAAGAAAAGAATTGGGTCATCGCTTAGAATTTTACTACAAGCTTCTACTAAAGGATAAAGGTCTTTTTCAATATCCCAGACTTGACCATTACTTCCCCTTCCAAATGAAGGTGGGTCCATTAAGATAATATCGTATTTATTACCACGACGGATTTCTCTGTCAACAAATTTTTTGCAGTCATCGACAATGTATCTAATAGGTTTATCACTTAATCCACAAGAAGCTGCATTTTCTTTAGCCCAATCTACCATACCACGGCTAGAATCAACATGAACAACACTAGCTCCAGCACTTAAAGCTGCCATAGAAGCTGCACCAGTATAAGCAAATAAGTTTAGTACTTTAACATCTCTTTTAGCTTCTTTTATTTTATGGATTATCATATTCCAGTTATAAGCTTGTTCTGGAAATAAACCCGTATGTTTGAATCCCATAAGTTTTAAATTAAAAGTTAAATCGTGATAACTAACTTGCCAACTAGAAGGCATTTTCGTATTTTTGATATCCCAAGAGCCGCCACCTTTATTACTACGGTTATAAATAGCATCTATCTTACCATTATAAGGATTATTAGAAGGCCATATAATTTGAGGGTCTGGTCGTTTTAAAGAAACATTATTCCACATTTCTACCTTCATACCATTATCCATATCAATTATTTGATAATCATTAAAATCTCTAACTAATTTCATAAAATCCACCTAACTAAGTAAATATTTAACTAAAGGGTCTATAAGTTCTAAAACACCATGTGTATAAAAGAAGAAACCTAAAACAACCACTTGAACACTAGTTTCATAATATAAATTAATACTAGTAAGAAGTCCTAAAACCATGAAGACTATCAAAGTAAATATTCTTAATTTATACATTCTATCACGACGGTCATTATAATAATTGGTCTTAATTAATTTAGCTATCCCCATTAAAGCGGTCCAACTAAGTACTGATGCTGCTAATTGAAATGGGTTGTTAAATGAGAAAAATAAACCAACAAATCCTATTCCTAAACTAATAAGCATTGTATATAAGCCTTCGTAATCCTTAGACTTTCTAGTTAATATAAACTGAATAAAGTTTAGGATAGCATAAAGTATCATAATCGTAAAGAATAAATTTTTAATATCCGTAATTTTAAAAGTCGGAAGCATTAACATAACAATACCTATAACGATTAAAATTGTATCAATTACCATATCTACTTTTTGTTTTAATTTCATAAATCTCACCCTTTTAGTTTTTTTAATTTAAAGTATTTTTAAAATTTTGCTATTATTTAGTATTTTATAATTCTGAATTTTGTTATTTTTTCAACTTATATTTTTATTTAGTTTTTTCTTTTTGAAGTTCTAATACTAAATTAGTTAAATAAGTCCCTAAATCTTCTTCTAAAGTTAGGGTACTATTATTTTGCAAAGCCATGGTGCTGTCTTTTACAGCAATACTCTTATCAACAACATAAGTCATAGAAATGTCGTTATTGGAATCGCCAATACTTATTACTTCATCAGAATTTAAGTCTAAATAATCTAATACTTCACTAATTCCTTTACCCTTAGTAACACTCTTATTATTAACATCATGAAAATAAATCTTATTAGTAATTCTTTTTTCTAAATATATGGCTTTAGAAGAATTTACAAATTCAACTTCTGGAATTTGGTCTTTAAATAAATATTTCATTGTAATCATACGTTCATAGTTATTGGAAGTTATAGTAAGTCCTACAATGCCAGTACCAATATCATCATTTTTTCTTATATAATAATTAGTTGTATCTTCATGAGCTAAGAGCTTGCAATTATGACTACTGGTGAAATCAAATATCTTCCTGATCGTTTTACGGGATATTTTACTAGAATAAATTATTTCATTATTATCATATCTTTTAACTAAAGCCCCATTACAAGCAATAATTATAGGATAAACTTTTAATTTGCGTGCTAGATTACGAGCATGAGCAAAGTTTCTACCGGTTGTTATAATTACTTTTACTCCTAAATTATTTAAAGCTTCTAAAGAGTTAATTATTTTTTCATCAATTTTTTTATTTACTCTTAAAGTTCCGTCGATATCAATAAATATGGCTTTTAGCAAGTTAATCACTCCAGTCCATTTTATTATACTATTTTTAAATTAGGCAAGTCTATAGTTTTTAGAATTTACTTAAAAGTTTTAGAAAAAAGTATTGATAATTTTAGTTACCAATACTCAAGTTATTATGAAATATAATATTATTTTTAAGGGAATATGATAGATGTTTTAAGTTAGCCTTTTTACTTATTTTAATTTACTATCAACAAGAATTGTTTTTAATTTGTTTCTGCTTCCACCATAGATATCAGAGAAATAATCATCACCTATCATAAATATTTCATCAGGGGCTAAATTTAAGTCAGTTATGGCCTTTTTAAAGCTCTTTTTTAACGGTTTATATGCAAGACTGATGTAATCTATCCCTATTTCTTTTAGATATTTTTCAGTATTTGGACAGTAGCCGTTACTTAAAACGACAATTTTTAATTTGATTTTAGCCATTTGTAACCATTCTTTATTACACATAGGAATATCTTTCTTATCAAAACGAAGTGTTTCATCTAAATCAATAATAAGTCCTTTGATACCATTTGTTTTTAGGTCATCTAAATTATCGCCAGATAGTTCTTTAATATCACTAATTGTTAAGTCAGGATTAAGATTCTTACTTATATAGTAATTTATAATGCTGAAAATTAAATCGCAAAATTTGTCAATTAATTTATCCACCATTAGCGTGCTTTTCTTACAAGACGCATTACATCTTCATGAATGTCTTCTTTGCTACGCATTTCTGTGCCGTCGGTTACATTTACGGTACTCCATTTTAAATAGTTACTAACAAATTGAGCTGATTCATAAATCTTTCTTTGCGTTTCAATATTAGCTTCAAAAATGTCCTTTTGAATGCCGGCGTTATTTTCTCTTGCCAAACGCAGTTTAGTTAAAGTATCAAAATCTCCATTAAAGAAAATTACTAAATCTGGTTCAGCTATACCAAGATTATAGTATTCGTATGCTTTCATTTTAGCAATCATATCTTTCTTTTCATCTTTGTCTTTGCATTTTAAAGTTTGATAAATAAAACTTGAAGTTGTATAACGGTCTAGTAGAATTATCTTACCTTCAGCATAATATTTTTTTAAATAATTACGCCACACGTATTCTCTATCTATAGCATAATAACTTTCAATTACTTCATCAGGAATTTCATCTAATTTGCCAAGTTTTCCTTTTAAAAATAATCTAACCATTGCTGATGAACCAAACCCATAACTTGGAAAATGCCAACGTTCACACTTAGCTTCTTTACCTAATTCGTTTTCTAACAATTCTAATTGTGTTGACTTTCCAACTCCGTCGCAAGCACCTTCTAATACGATTAATTTACCTTTATTTTCCATAATTTAATTTCTCCATTCTTATTATTTGCATTTTTAATTAATTTTATAAAACTCTTTTGCTTAAACTTCTTTTAGTTCTAATATCGTAGCATGGACTAGTACAATGATAATCAGCATAACTACAACGATATTTATTTAAATATTCTCCTACTTCAAGAGCTCTTTGTTGATAGTAGGCTTTAGCAGCAGGATTAGTTTCCATTTCTGCCTTTTTTAATAATTCATTATAGATGTATGGAATTATTTCTAAAGTATACATATTGGCAATTTCAGTTTGAGCACGATAACAACATCTTTCTTTACTAACGTAATTGAAGAGATTAGCATAGGTAGCATTCATATTAACTTTAACTTTCATACCTAAAGGATAAATATCTATTAATCTACTAATATCCCTTAAATATTCAGTCACTAAATTAGGATATTCATTTAAAAATAAAGGCATTGCAAAATCTACTTCTTCATCAGATTCTGGCATTTTCATTTCTAAATCGATTGTACGATGTCTTTGATTTTGAGCAAGGCATGATAACGATTGATAATTATTATAACTAATATTAGATGTAGTTACTTCGTTTGGATAATCAATAACACTCCATTTATTTCTCTTAGCAAATAATGATAAATCAACATCTTTGGTATTTTGAAAGAATAGGGAATCATCATCTTTATATGAAAGATATGGAATATTTTTACCTTTTTGTTTTACTTCTTCTTCTAAGGCTTTATCTGATGTTATCATTTTATAAACATCATTTTTGGTAAGAAGTACTTTTTTGGCTTTTAGGGCATCTAAAAATTCTTGCATTTCTGGTACGCATGAAGCTTCAAAAGCATCTAATGGATTTTCAATTACTCGTTCCATCATGTAAGCAATTTTGTTTATTTGCGCAAATGGTACTGTGTAAGTAATACTAGTACGAGTAGCTAGGCCTAAAAAATTACGAGCATTTTCTTGGGCTTTCTCACGAATCATTTTCATAGCACCATTATCAGTTTTAGTTTGACTACGGAAATATTCCCAATAATCTTTAATTAATATGTCTTCAAATTTCTTTAACCATTTATGATATAACTCTATTTCCATTCTAGTGTTATATTCACTTTCTTTAGCCTCGGTATATCTTAATGATAATTCATCGGCGGCATATTCCTTTTCATTGTTTAAAATTAAACATAATCTTCTGGATATTCCCGTTATTTCAAGACCAACACTTTCTTGTTCAGAGGGAGTTGTATGTGCTTGTAAAATTGTTGACATACCTCTTCTAATTAAGTTTTCTTCAGTGTTATTTTTTCTAATATCTTCTGTTGTCACTAAATTTTCATCATTACTTTTAGCAACGCAAACTGCTGCTCTTACTCCGGCTTCATATAAAGCCTTTTTTTGGTCATATAAACCATTCTTTACAAACCCATTGGGTGCTAATTTTATATCTATCATATTACATTCCTCTTCCTGTTATAAATTTTTTTCTTTTAAAAAGTAAGCAAATCACTCTTCTGACTTGCTTACCATATAAATTAATCCAGCGGCTCCAATACAAATCGCTAAAACAACAACAATGACAACTGCTGTTTTTGTCTTTTCTACTTTCTCAGGGGCATCTGCTACTACTTCTAATTTTAATTCGTCAATTAAATTAGCACGTTCATCAAGATTATAATAATCATTGATAGCGGCTAAAATTTGTTCCTTGTTTGAATCGCCAAAACCATTATAACGAGTTTTGCCAATTATAATATAAGGAACGCCATAACTACTGTCTTCAAAATGATTGGCTACTGTTTCTAAAGCAGTGCTATTTGTAGTGTTATACCATGTTTCATATTTGACTAAGTTGAATTTTGATTTTTGGTCGTTACTTAAAGATTTAACCCATGTAAAGAATTCTTCGCAATGAGGACAACCTTTCCCATAGAAAACATAAACATTTGCTGCTTCTTTTTCGCCATCAGCTAAACATACTATTGGCACAAAAAGCAATACTAGAGCAATAAGTAAGTTACATATCTTCTTCATTCTACTACCTCCTTTAACGATTATACTATAAAAATTAAAATTAGCCAAAATAAATTGACTAATTTCAAGAAAAATTTCATTTGTTTATTTTTAGCAATCTTTTATCCTAAGGCTACATCTAAAATCATCATTACTATAAAACCGATTAATGTATACATTGTAATCATATTCTTGTTGTTATTTTGTTGGGACTCTGGAATTAATTCCTCGACAACAACAAATATCATAGCACCAGCCGCAAAAGAAAGTAAAAAAGGCATAATTGACTTTATTTTTAATACTAACAAGGCTCCTATTATAGCAGAAATTGGTTCGACAATGCCACTTAAAGCCCCGATTATGAAAGATTTAGTTCTACTCATTCCTTCTCTTCTTAGAGGTAGACTAACAGCACATCCTTCAGGAAAATTTTGAAGTCCTATTCCAATGGCTAATCCTAGGGCCGAAAGAACAGTAGCGCTGTCTAAGCCATAAATTATGGAACCAAAAGCCACACCAATAGATAATCCTTCAGGAATATTATGTATGGTAATGGAACTAACTAGCAAAAATATTCTTTTGGCAGTTTCATTTTTCTTTTGTTTTGCCATTAATTTTGAAAATATTTTATCGGTTAGAAATAACAACAATCCCCCACATAAAAATCCTACGGGAACAATTATATATGGTAAAAAAGCCATATTAATTGCCTGATCTATTGCCGGGGCAAGCAAAGAAAAATAAGATGCTGCTAACATTATACCTGCTGAAACCCCAAGTAAAATATCGGATAAATTTTTATTAACCTTCTTAAAGCAAAAAACTATAGCTGAACCTAGTGCTGTTATTAAAAAGGTAAAGGAAGCCGCTAAAAAGGCTTGCATAATTACATTTAAATTTATAAACCAATCCATAAACTCACCTACTTTATGATATGAGATAATTAAAAATCTGTGAATAGTTACAAAAACACTTGTAGGTGGTCTAGTTATGTGGTATATTTTTGATATGCCCATTTAGTATAATGGTATTACAAATCCATGGTAAGGATTAAAAGTAAGTTCGATTCTTACATTGGGCACCATTGAAGAAAAAACTTGATTTTTCAAGTAATTATATATTAACTAGAAAAGCCTTCTAGTTTTTTTGTTTTATTCTAAAAAAATAATTAGTGGGAATTGATTTTTTATTGCAATTATTATTAATATTAGTATAATAAGTACTCAGAAAGGAATTTTACTATGCAAATTAATGAATTAAAAGAAAATGAACCTCTTAAGGTTACAGAAGTATATTATCGTTCAACTATGCCAGAGAGTCTATTGCGTTCTCTTCAAATTGAACCTTATGAAATTGTAAATAAACGTGCATATGAAGTAATATTTACTGATGGAGATATTGATCGAGAAAGTCCGCAAAAATCAGAAAACATTGATGAATATTCTATTAATGGAAAGAAGTATCCATATAGTGTTAGTTTTTTAAAATCAAAGGATATTTATTTTAAAAATTACACTTATGTTATTAAGGTTACTATTGCTAAGAAAATGGATACCATTGACGGAATAAGTGGCTGGTTTGATATTGTTTTAGAGACTTCAATTAATTTACATGACCGTAATGATGCTAAAGCTTTAAAAGAAGCCAAACGTGCTCTTGAAGTTGTTATGAAGAAAAATACTCGTAATCATTTTTCTTCTGCACTTGATTTATTATTTTCATGCTTTAAAAAAGAAAAAAGCTCTGAATTAACAGAGGAAAAAATTGCAACTAATATTTATGCTTTAAAAAGAAAATAATACTATACTTTTCAATAGATAATCAGATATAATAATAAGTGTATAGATAATATATGTTAGAAAGTTGGATTATTGTGAAAAGTATATCTTTAAGTAAAGCTACTTTTATTAGTGTATCACTAGTAATAATAGAATTAATCGTATTAAGTCTGATATTTCCTTGGTGGTGCTAAATGAAAAAGAAGATTAATATTAAAAAATTTATTCCATTACAGATAGCCATTATGATTTTAGTAGCTATTGCTTATTTTGGAATTGTCCCTAAAATTAAACCTATGTGTGCTAGCCCAAGCAAATGTGCCAATGCATTCGATTGTAACTGTAATTCTGAAAATTGCACCTGTAAATATCAGGATGAAAATGGTAATACTGAAAGTATAGAATGTCAATTTACTAAAGATAAATAGCCGAAATTATTTATTTATGCTGTCGCATATAAAAACACCCTTACTTGTGAAACTGGGTGTTTTTTTTATAATACAGATTGGCAAAGTTCTTCATATTTTTCACCATGAGGATAAATTTTTAAGACTCTGGTATTTTCATCTATTATAGAAAAATTAATATCTAATCTTTCTTTTGGTAGACAATCACAAATTATTTCTGACCACTCAATAATTGAAATAGCTTCACCATCAAAGTAATCATCAAATCCAACACTTTCACAAGCGTCTTGTAATCTATATACATCCATATGATATAGCTTAGCTTCGCCATTATATTCTTTTACCAAATTAAATGTTGGACTAGTTATAGTTTCATTTATTCCTAATGCTTTGGCAAAACCTTTAACAAAAACGGTCTTACCACTGCCTAATTCTCCATTAAGACAAATTATCATTCCAGGAAACTTTTCTGATTCCATATTCTCTGCTAATTCTAATGTGTCTTCTATTGATTTACTAACAAATTTATATTCCATTTATATCACCTTGATAATAGTATATCAGAACTAATATAAAATAATCAATGTAGATATCAAAAATTAACGCAAAAAAAAATAGGCAACTTCCTATCTTCGCATTCACTATTGTCGGCGTTTAAGTGCTTAACTTCTCTGTTCGGGATG
>CAKOSN010000021.1 GCA_934102255.1 uncultured Bacilli bacterium
TATATATACAAAAACAATTAATTTTTTATTAAATTTATTTCATTTACTAATATAATTTCTTATACAAATTACTATTTATCTGTTTGTCTTTCTAATTATAACATTTATTTTTTTATTAATCATTATATCCAATAAAATTAGTAAAAAAAGTGAGAGTATATTAATATAACATATTCTCACTTTTATAATTACTTAACAAACAACAATAATCATATACATTTAAATTATAATTAATTAAGATATTGGCTTATTCATTAAGCTAACACATTTTTCTTGAATATCATCAATCATAAAAACAATATTAATAAGTTTTCTAATATCTTGATTAAAAATTTCTAAATTAATACTTTTATTAGAAATATCTTCTAAAAATTTTTGGTAAACTTCGTCCTCATCATATTTAATTGAATTATTTTCATAATGTTTTTTTAGTTCGTCAAAAATAATCTCAAGGTAAGCATCAGAATAAATATCAAATGAATATAAATAGGATTTTATTTTAGATTTATCAGTCAAAATATTATTTTTTATTTCATCAACTTCGTTGCCTTTTGTTAAATCATCAATCCATGGGCTAACTTCCTTATCCATAAAACCACAAAATGCTTTCATAAATTCTGGATCAATTTTATTTTCATTTTTTAAATATTCATTGGCAGCATTTTTTGAAGATACACTTTCTATTTTATTTATTAAGCAAAACATTTCATCAGCTAAATTTTTGTTCATAATTTCATCTCACTTTCATATTACTATTTATTTGATTAATATCATAACATTTGTTTTTTTATTAACCCTTTTATTCATTAAGCTTAGGAAAAAAGAACGAATTATTAGTAATCCATCCTAAATGACACAACTGCATACCATTGACCATTTATTTCATAGACACTTGCTGCAATTGCTGTGTTTTGCTCTCTTAGTATTGTAGCATTATGTGATGGGCTATTTTTCCAAGCCCTAATAAAATCTCCACCAGCATCACCATGTCCAATTATTTCACCAAAACCATAACCAGCTCCATCATGAGAATAATAGTTAACTAACTCCTTTGATCTTCTATCTGCCTCTGCTTGTGCTTCTGTTGTTACTGGTAATTCAGAAAGTCCATTTGCTCTTCTATAAGCATTTATCTGACTTACATAAGTATTTGAAATATCCTTTCTATACCCAATTGAAGGAGAACTTTGCTGAGTTGAATTTGATTGGAATGATTTATTATAACTATTATTTGAACTATTATTATTACTATTATTTTTGGTCGCTACAGTTTTTTCTTCTTCTTTTTCTTTCACTTTTAAAGTAAACTCTTTTGACGAAATATTATTACTTTCATCTTTAGCGACAATTTTTAATTTATATTCACCTACTTTTGATAAATCATATTCTCCATCTACTAGTAATGAAACATTTGATAGATCTTTTGCTTCAAAATAATCGGATAAATTTAAGCTCTCTGTATTTTTTTCTAATTCAATAACTTCTTTTGAGGAAATAAATTCAGGTGCTATAGTATCAACTACCTCAATAACAAATTTTTTCTCATCTATTTTATTCTTAATAGTAAGATTATATTTGCCTAATGGTACAATATTATCTTTTTCTTTAATAAATTTTCCATTTTCAATTTTTAATTTATCAGAAGTTATTTTATAATCTTTTATATTACTAATAGAATCGGTATTTTTCAAATAATAAGAAACATCCGAAGTTATATCATCACCCAATTCATATACAAATTTTTCTTGATTTAATTCAATTTTATTTTTTTCTTTTGTAATGATTACCAATACAAATACAAATATAACTATAATTATTACTATCAAAATTGGTATAAATATTTTTAATTTTTTCTTCATAAACTCCTCCAACTGCTATGTTATTAATGTGGTTGTATAACCACATTATAATATATTTTTAATCTAAGTAGAAATAATAAGTTTTATCATAAATAAATTCCACTTGATTCGAATAAACAGCTAAATAGAAATATGCTCTATTTTTTTGTCTTCTAATTTGTCTTTCACTTATATTTATTTTTTTTGCTATTTCCTTGTCAGTGTATCCATAAAAACATTTTAATCTTAAAAACTCTGCGATTGTTTTGTCTATTTTTTGAATTTTCAAAACACTTTTTATATAATTAGCAATTTGATCATCATGCCATGATAATACTTTTAATAATTTATCAGAAGCAGATGAACCAGTTGTTCCACTTGAGAATAACAAAATACTTGCCGAATTAAATGAACTTGTATTTAATTGCCTTAATCTTTTTTCAACAAGTGGTTGATATAATTCACATACTTCTCTACCATTCATAGCTGTTTTTTCTATATCTATTTTTGATATTATTTTACTATCAAAAATATCAAGCATTATTCAGATTCCACAGTATCTTCTACATTAGATTCTTTTTCAGTTATTTTGCGAACATTAACAGCTTTTTCAAGCTCTTCATCATAATCAAAAATAACTGCTTCATTTTCTTCTAAAGTTTTATATCCTTTCATTTGAATATCTGAAAAATGAACATACACATCATTTTTAATTTCATCACATTGAATGAAACCATATCCCTTCTCGTTACTAAACCACTTAACATTTCCTCTCATATTTACTTTTTCTTGCATTTTCTATTATCTCCTTTTCCATTCTTATTTACTACTATATTTACTGCTGTTTCATTTACTGCTAAATCATATAGTCTATTAATCCTTTTTAATATATAATCAATAGATAATATTATTACTGCAACTACTACCACTAAATAAAAACTTCTCATTAAACTACCAAGAATCATAAAATTATAATTCAATAAAGCACTACATGGTAAAAATAATATTGATTTAATTAAAGTATTTATTATATTTTTACAATTCAAATTATTTTTTTTACCATAATATACAACTAAAAACATCATAATAACAAAAGTAATTATATAAGTATTTAATACAAATTTTCTTAAATCAATTAATTTTATCAAATTTGTATTATTGTTCAAACAATTAAAATTATCAAATATTGAAAATATAGTGTTAGTTGATAAATATAAACAATATATAATTATTAAAAATATTAATACAACTTTTAAATATTTCATTATAATTGATAACTTATGGTAAAATTGCATTCTTTTGTTATTTTCTTCATCTTTCCAATACTCTTCTGCACTACTATTAAATAAATCCTTATAAAACTGCTTTATCTTTCTAATTGTTTTTCCTCCTTCTAAATCCCATTGATATTGATAAAGCATCATCTATTTTCCTCATAGTTTTATCATCAAATGATTTTACATAGTGTATTACTTGATCTTTTGAAATAGTTAAAATACATTCACACAAAGCCATTGTTTCACATCCTAATATAACATGAACTGGTAAGTAAGTTTTTTTTATTTTTGATGTAAGGGGGATAACTATTAAAGTCGGAGAGAATTTATTACCATCATCATTTTGAACAACTACGCAAGGTCTTTTTCCAGATTGAACATGTTTAGATTTATTATACAATTGAACAAAATAGACATCTCCTCTTTTGATTTTTTTCATATAAAATAACTTTTAACCACACATTCTATTTCCAAAATATAATAAGCATCTAATGGATATTTAACCTTTCTTCTCCTCTTTAAATATTTATTTTCGTAAACAATCTTTAAAACACATGGATAACCTTGCCTTTTTAAAATTTCAATAATTTTTTCTTTTCCAATCTTTTTTACTATCTCTCTTCCACAACAACAATTACCAAATTTTCTTAGATGACGCAAAATCCAATCAGGGATTTCTGTATTTTCCTCTTGAAAATCCATGATAGTTCCCCTCTCAAATTTTTAGAATAATTTGATTAAATCAAAATCAAATTCACTCCCTACTTCAAAAAATTTTACTTCATCATCTCCATCAAACAAATAATAAATAATATTATCAATTACTTTAATGATTGTGAGAAAATATCCGTGATTATCTGATAAGGTATTAAAAACTTTGTACCTATCTTTTTCCTTATATTCTAAATGAATCATCCCTTTCTTTCATCTGTCTACAATAGTAGACAATCAGGGTAAAAAAATAATTTCTTACTCCTATTTTAACAGCTATTATTTATTATTTTATTAACAATCACCTCCAAGCGAACTTCCAGAGGTTGTCTACTATTGTAGACACCTTATGTTAAAATAATAACCTTTTATTTAAAAAAAGTCAAGACCTATAATAAATAATATCTGTTTCAAAGAAAACTGTATAGAAACAATCTATACAGCCGATACCTTTTTCAGTTTTTTATTATTGTTACACAATCACTTAGCGTTGTAATTGTTTTGTCCAATTTTGCCTCGTCTTCAACTGAAATGATACCGAGAGTACCAATTAATTCTATTAATTGTTCATACTTTACTGCCAAAGAATTACATAATAGAAGTTCATTTATAGTTTTATTATAATCTTCTTCTACTTTGCTTAATTTTTTTATAACATCTTTCAATACTTCTTTTGATATATTTTCTTCCTCATTAATACATCTATTTAATACTTCCAAAACTACTTTTACTTCATTTACTGCCTTACTTTCTTCTTTAGTCATTTTCTAACTTTCCTTTCCAATTGGTACTTCTTCTTTTCGTGATGTTTTATCCTTCAAACTATCTAAACATTTTTCTAACACACGAATTGTAGATTCTTCGTCCAACTGAGTCGTTAATGCAATATCATTATTTTTAATAATAATTTTTATGCACCTAGTTTGACTTGAAGACTGCATTTTATACAAAATTTCACCTGCCTTTCTAATAGTCAGGATGAAAACATCACCCTTAGTCCTATTGCCATAAATACTCCTCCACTTCATTTACTGCAAATATAGCTTTCTGCTATACATAAGATATATTATCAAAAAAAATTCCACTTGTCTACTATTGTAGTCTATTTAAAATTTTGTCGTTTAATTTTAGTACACAATAGTAGACATTTTTAAAAAAAGATAGTAAAATGGTTATGAAGTCTTAAGAGAGGAAAATATTATGAGTAATGAAGAAGCTTTAGCATTAATAATCAAAAAATATTGTGTTGTTCATAATATCAGTTATTCAGAGTTTGCAAGAGAAACAGGAGTAAGTAGAGCTTATATCAATAGAATAATAAGCAATAAATGTGGTAAATTTGGGATTTCATCAACTATAAAAGAATTGATTGCAAAAGGATTACATACCAGTATGCCACAATTGGAAAAACAAATTGAACAATACAAAAATAATAATGATGTAAAATTTGATGATGAAACTGCAAATATAATTTCAAGTATTGTTAGTGAATTAAAAAAATATGATATAAATGATCTTGAAACTATTCAAAGTATTATTTCTGAATCTAATTCTCAAAGATTAAAAATTATTTATAATCTTCTTAAAAATATGAAATAACATATTTTTTTTATTTGTTTAAATATCCATTTCATAATCATATTCATCTTCTATTTTTTGACTTACTTCATTTTTCTCTTTAAACCACCCTAATTCTTCATCCCATTCAATTTCATTATTTATAAGTTTATCAATATTATTTAAAATTGCAGATTTAAAATATCCAAATTTATTTTTAATAGGTTCATTATTTTCATCAATGAAATTATGACTAACTACCCTTGGTATAATATAATGAGTTATTATTATCAAATCAGTTAATTCATACTTTTGAATTAATTCATTAAATAAATTATCATAATATACAATTTGTAAATCATCAATTTCAATATACTTTCTATTTATTAATTCATTTGTAAGGATGTTATGATTTTTAGGATTATAAAATTCGGAATCTAAATTTTTAAATTCATTTAAAATGGTTTTATCGTCTTTATCTATTTGTTCTTTAGTTCTTTGTTCTTTAGTATTTATTTGGGTATCATTTTCTACTGGTTGATTATCCACAGGTGGATTTCCTACCTCTGGATTTTTTTCTTGTAATATTTCAACAGGCTGTTCATAAATATTGTATACATATTCAAAGTATCCCTTATTATTACGAACCTTATCGATAATTAAATATCTTTTTCGTTTTAATTCTCTCAAGGTACTTTTAATAGCTGTTTCTTGTTCTTTACAAATGGCACACAATCCATTTAAAGAATAGTCCCAGTCAGAAGGCAATGATAACATAAAAGACAACAATCCTTTTGCTTTTAAGCTAAGATCTTTATCCCTTAAATGATAGTTACTCATTATGGTATAATTTTTCGTTTTTTCAACTTTAAATACTGCCATATTATCACCCCTTTCTTTATATTTTTGCATCAAAAAAAGAGTCAAATTGACTCTTAATAGTTAAAATTACTTTAATTCGATTTTTTCTTTACCACCCATATATGGTTGTAAAACTTTTGGAATATTTACTGTTCCATCTTCATTTACATTATTCTCAATTACAGCAATCATCCCACGAGGTGAAGCGATTACTGTGTTGTTAAGTGTTGAAAGTAAATAATTTCCATTTTCACCTTTAGCTTTAATGCCTAATCTTCTTGCTTGTGCATCACCTAAAGTTGAACAGCTTCCTACTTCAAAATATTTCTTTTGTCTTGGACTCCATGCTTCAACATCACATGATTTAACTTTAAGATCTGCAAGATCTCCTGAACAACATTCAAGTGTTCTTACAGGTACATCTAGACTTCTGAAAAATTCAACTGTATAACTCCACATTTTGTTATACCAATCCATTGCTTCCTCTGGTTTGCATAAAACAACCATTTCTTGTTTTTCAAATTGATGAACTCTATAAAGACCTCTTTCTTCTATACCATGAGCACCAACTTCTTTTCTAAAACAAGGTGAATAAGATGTTAGAGTAATTGGTAACTCCTCTTCTTTTACAATTTGACCTTTAAATTTACCTATCATTGAATGCTCAGAAGTACCAATAAGATATAAATCTTCATTTTCTATTTTATACATCATTGCATCCATTTCATCAAAAGACATTACACCATCAACAACATCACTACGAATCATAAATGGTGGAATACAATAAGTAAATCCCTTATCAATCATGAAATCCCTAGCATAAGCTATCATGGCTTCATGAAGTCTAGCAATATCTCCTAATAAATAGTAAAAACCATTACCTGATACTCTTCCAGCAGACTCTTTATCTAATCCTCCTAATCTTTCAATAATATCAGCATGATATGGAATTTCATAATCTGGAACAACTGGTTCTCCAAATCTTTCAATTTCAACATTTTGTGAATCATCTTTTCCGATTGGAACACTATCATCAATCATTTGTGGAATAACAAGCATCTTTTCTCTTAGCTTTTCAGACAAGTCATTTTCTTCTTTTTCAATTTCAACAAGTTTTGCGTTTATTTCATTTACTCTTTTTTTCTTCTCTTCTGCTTCTTCTAACTTTTTATCCCTCATTAATGATCCAATTTCTCCTGAAGTTGTATTTCTTTCTTGTCTTAATGAGTCCCCTTCTGATTTATATTCTCTTATTTTTTTATCAAGTTCAATTACTTCATCTACTAATGGTAATTTTTTATCTTGAAATTTCTTTTTTATATTTTCTTTTACCTTTTCTGGATTTTCTCTAACAAATTTTATATCTAACATTTTTATTCATCCTTTCATTTATACTTTGATTGATATTAAATTAATTTAGAAAGTTTTGCTATGTATTTTTTCCCCTTAAATGCACATAGCTACAACTATTTTTAAGTTTTCAACCTTAACTTTTATTCTTCCGTTATTTTTTGTTATATATTTGAAACCATTAAATTCCTTAGTAAATTCAAGGACTTCAACGATTCTCTCAAGTGGGTGCATATTGAAACTACGAGGTTGTTTAAAGTGTGTAAGAAATATGTACCATTATCACCTTTAACACGAATACTTAAACGTCTTGCTTGAGCATCGCCTAAGTTAGAACATGAACCTACTTCAAAATATTTCTTTTGTCTTGGACTCCATGCTTCAACATCACATGATTTAACTTTTAAATCAGCTAAGTCGCCAGAGCAGCATTCTAACTGACGAACTGGAACATCCATATTTCTAAATATTTCAACAGTGTATTTCCACATTTGATTATAATAATTCATTGATTCTTCTGGCTCACATAAAACAATCATTTCTTGCTTTTCAAATTGATGAACACGATATAAGCCTCTTTCTTCTAAGCCATGTGAGCCACCTTCCTTACGGAAACATGGTGAATAAGAAGTTAAACGGATTGGTAAATCACTCTTTTTAATAATTTGATCTTTAAAACGACCTATCATTGAATGTTCAGAAGTACCAATTAGGTATAAATCCTCGCCTTCAATTTTATACATCATTGCTTCCATTTCTGGAAATGACATAACACCAGTTACAACATCAGCATGTATCATAAATGGTGGAATACAGAAAGTAAATCCTTTATTAATCATATAATCTCTAGCATAAGCAAGCATAGCTTCATGAAGTCTAGCTATATCACCAGTTAAATAGTAGAACCCTTCGCCACTTGTACGACCAGCTGATACTTTATCCATACCGTCTAAAGCTTCAATAATGTCAGCATGATATGGGATTTCATAATCTGGAACTTTAGGTTCGCCAAATCTTTCTACTTCTACATTGAAGGAATCATCTTTACCAATAGGAACTGATGCATCCATAATATTAGGAATAACTAACATACGCTTACGAATTTCACTACTTAGTTTAGTTTGTTCTTCTTCTAAAGTAGCAATTTCTGCATCCATTTCTTTAATTTGTTCTTTAATTTTGTTAGCTTCTTCTTGTTTTTTATCACACATTAAAATGCCAATTTGACTGCTTAATCTATTCTTTTCAGCCTTTAAGCCATCTTTTTTAGTCTGTGTTTCTCTTACTTTAATATCAAATTCAAAAACTTCATCAACTAAAGGTAACTTTTCATCTTGAAATTTCTTTTTGATATTTTCTTTTACTAATTCTTTATTTTCTCTAATTAATTTAATATCTATCATATATAAATCCTTCCTAATCGTAATAAAATTATTATATTACTTTTACCCTACTTAAGCAAGAAAGATTAAGCCTTTTTCTTGCTCTTTTCTAACGTTTTTAATAATTTTTTATCTGGTTTACTTTGTAATCTAGTTAAAATATCATTAAGGATAGCTCTAATTTCTATAGCATCTAAGCCTAAAACAAGAGAAATTTCTTCCATACTAAATATTTTATTATCAATAAGACCATAATGCATAGCATATAAAAGAGCTTCTTCTGGACTAAATAAATTAAGTAAATCTTGATAAGTTTGGCTTTCAATAAACATAGCTACTAGTTTTTTTATTTCATCGCTTAAAGTATCTTCGTCCTGAATATTTTTAATATCATAGTTTTTAGAATTTAATATTCTTCGTTCTATCTTATAATATAAGTCATTATAAAATTTAGGATAATTGCTTAAGTCTAATGGCTTGGTCAAATCATTATCACACAATAGCATTAATAACTGATAATCTTTAGGTTCTAAGTGTAAGATAGCTTTTACTACTACTTCATGACTGTGCTTTTTAAAGTAAGCATAAATATTCTTTTTTTCTGGAACTTTTCTTGTCGTATTAAGGCTTTTAGGACGTTCTTTTACTTTTTTATTTCTATTTGCTATTACTAAATCTACTCTTTCAGGAATTTTCTCAGTTAAAACACGATATAAAATATTGGTTTCATAATTAGTTAATTTTACTAAGTTAAGACTAGAATAATTATTGCCATAAACTAATCTTAATATTTCTAATTCTTTTTCGCTTAAACCAACAATTACTATTTTAAATTCTTCATCATTTAGATTGTCATAATAAAAACGTAAGGGTATAGTAAATTCTAAAATTTTATTTGCCTCAGTCATGTCATCACCAGACTCATTATTTTATACCATAAGTAATATAAAGGCAATTATATTTTTTATTAAAGTAGTTATTTTTCTTTAGGATGATATATAGTAGTAAATCTATGATTATTAAAGCTATACTATTTAAAATACTTGGATTAAAGAACAGGCTCATATCCCTAGGACTTAAAACGATTTCTAAAAGTATAGTTATAATACTAACAGTTTCGGTTAGGTAACGAATATTTTCTAGCCACTTAATTTTTCTAGTTAAAAGTAAGGCAAGTTCATTTAGACAAACTATATATAAGAATAGATTAACCATGATAAGAATGAAAATATTAAAGGACAATAAATTTATTTTGGCTATTAAACTAAATGGTATAATAAAGATAAGCATAATAAGCATTATTACTTTAAAACTATAAAGCCACATTTTTAAATAGTTATTTTTAAAATTATTTTTATTTGTTAAAAATAGGTAATAATTTTTTTCTTCAGATATTAGACGATAAGCATTACTAAGATAAATAATAGAGCCCGCTATGATACCTTTTTCTAAATAAGTAAAGGTATTTAAAGATTTAATTATTTGGTCTAAACTGCCAATGGCTTCGATGCTTGCTTGCCAAAAATAGGTGCCACTACGATGAGTTATAGCTGTTAATATATCATAAGTATTTAAAAAATAGATAATAATTATTAAGATGCAAACGTTAAATAAACGCTTATTCTTTTTATAAAATTTCATTTAGAATACCCCTTTCAAGCCAACATATTTTATCAACAAAATAAGTAAATTCTTCCTTTTTTCTGCCAGTTAAAATAATTAAATAACCATTACTTTTTAAATCTAAAAGAAAATCTCTTACCATATCTATATCACTAGGAGTTAAATTTTTAAAAACATCTTCAATTAAAATAATTTTATTGTTATTTAGAGTGGTACAAAGAATGCCTAACTTTTTTAAAATATTTTCACTATAGTTTTTTATCTTCAATTTACTATCTTTAAACAAATCCAATTTATTTAATAAATCATTTGTTTCTTTTTTATCTAGTTTGGTAATGCTTATATCTTCTAAAGTTTCTAGGGTATCAAAATCAGTAATAAAGTGCATATTGTTAAGAAAAAAGCCCAAGCCTGCTTTAGTTTTAAATTTTATATTACCTGTTGTTGGCTGGATTAGATTACACAAAACTCTTAAGAAAACATTAACACTAGTATCCCCTAATAAAGCACAAATTTTATTAAAATCAAAATCACAGTTAATTTGGTTAAGATAATTAATATTATCTACGACAAGACTTAAATTTTCTATTTTCATATATTTACCTCAAGATGATTATAATATGAATTAGGTTACTTGCCAATAAACAGAAGAAAAAAAATCCTACTTTTTGGTAGAACTTTCATATTTTTCTAAAGCTTTTTTCAAACCTATCCAAGGAAGTAAAGCACAATGCTTACGATTTTGTTGTTTATATATTTCATTGTAAGCTAAGGCTTCACTTAATTCTTCGTTAGTAGTGCCGTTTTCAATCATAGTCTCATATTCACTACATAATTTTAGAACTTCACTTATTTTTTTATTTTCTAATAATTTTATCATTACAGAAGTAGCTGATGTTGAGATAGCACAAGCTTCTCCGTCAAAGTAAATTTTCTTAATTGTATCATCTTCTATTTTCAAATAAATATCAATATTATCAATACAAGATTCGTTATTGGAATTTACTTTTATAAACTCATCTTTATTTTCAGGAACTTCTTTATTATATGGATACATGTAATTATCCATAATTATTTCTCTTCTTAATTCATTATCCATTATTATATCATCTCTTTTAATATTCTATTTTTATCACTTAATAATTCAACTAAACGGTCAATTTCTTCTTTAGTATTATAAAAGTATAAACTAACACGGCAAGTATTTTTAACACCAACAGCATCTTTTAGAATTTTAGCACAGTGATTACCAGCACGAACGCAAATATTATATTTGTCTAAATAAACAGCAACATCTTGGGAAAATATACCCTCGACATTAAAAGCAACTATGCCTGTATCAGATTCTAGATTAATTATATCAATGTGTTTAATATCAACTAATTTATTTACTAAATACTTACGTAATTCTCTTTCATGCTCTAAAATGTTATCCATACCGATTTTATTTAAATAATCAATAGCAGCCCCAAGACCAATAACTCCAGCAATATTAGGAGTTCCGGCCTCAAGTCTAGTAGGCAAGCTTTTTAAATAGACATCATTTACATCATCAAATGATTCATTCATGCCACCGCCTAGATTAACAGGTTCCATTTCTTGTAAAAGTTCTTCTTTACCATAAAGAACCCCTACTCCTGTTGGTCCGCATAATTTATGGGCTGAAAAAGCTAGAAAATCACAATCTAAATCTTGAACATCTATTTTCATGTGGGGAACACTTTGGGCACCATCAACTACTAAGAAAATTCCACGTTCATGAGCAATATGCGCTATTTCTTTTATTGGACGTAAATCACCAATAACATTAGTTACTTGGGCTAAAGCAATTACTTTCGTTTTAGGCGTAATACTTTTTAAAACATTTTCGTTAGTAACATAGTAGTTATTATCTAAAGGAATATAATTTACTTCTAAATTTAATTCACGAGCTAATCTAAACCATGGTAAGACATTTGATGCATGTTCCGATTTAGTAATTAAAATTTCATCACCTGGCTCTAAAATGTTAGAAAAGAAACCAGTAGCAATATAGTTTAAAGATTCAGTTGCCCCACTTGTAAAAACAACTTCTTTTCTACTTTTAGCATTAATAAACTCTTGTACTTTATTACGCGCAAATTCATACTCCGTATCTACCTTTAAAGAAGTTTTATAGTCTCCTCTATGCGCATTGGAAGTATATTCAGTATAGTATTCTTCTATTTTTTTAACAACTACTAATGGTTTTAATGTAGTTGCCCCATTATCTAAATAAGTTATATTATTAAAAAGAAAAGGAAAATCTTCTCTATGCATATAAGTACCTCCTACATACTAATTATTTTCTTTTAAATTACTCTTTAAAAAGCCATCAACAATTAACTTTGTGGCATTTGTATTATTTATTCCTTTACTGTTTAGATAAAACAAATAATCTTTATCAACGGTACTAATCGTTGTATTATGAATAGCATTAACACTATCACTGCGAACTAAAAGATTAGGAACTATCATATTTTCAGCATCATTTAAAGTAACAATTCTTAAATTTTCTAGAACTTCATTATCTTTAGTATCCTCATCAACTTTAGAAGTAGCAACATTTTTAATTACACCGTTTCGATCAGTTACACCATGGAAGTTAATATGTGAAATGTTATTGTTCCCAGCAATATTAGCATTTAAATTGATATTACTTGTTGTTAAAGTTTTAAGACTATAGTTAAATTCAACATAAGCATCTGATGTAATTTCAATATCTAAGTTAAATTTATCTATAGATTCATTATAACGATTATAAAGTAAATGACTACCTTTAGCCATAATAATTTTTAAATCTAAATCAGTATTATTATTAATATCGTTAATACAAACATTACCACTTATTTCTAAGGTTAAAGTATTAGTTTTAATATCTAAATCATTTAAGGAATTATTAATACTTAAAATGCCCTCTTTCACTAATAATTTATTCATATTTTTAAAAACTCCTTACATCATTTGTCCTAAATCAAGGTTAAAACCGCTTTCTTCGATTTTTTTAGCCGTATTAATATCACCAGTAAAGCTAATATGTTTATCTTTTATAATATGAACAAAGTTAGGTCTAATTATATCTAAAATATTACTATGATGGGTAATTATTAAAATACTTATCTTTTCGTTCTTTTCATGATAATATTCCATAATCGAGTTAGCACATACTTTTAGGGCATCAACATCAAGGCCACTATCTAATTCATCTAGAATAATTAGGCTTGGCTCTAACATCCAAAGATGCATTAGTTCATTTTTCTTTCTTTCGCCGCCACTCATACCGTCATTGATACTGCGATGAATAAATGATGTAGGAATATCTAATTTTTTACATACTTCTTGAATTTTTTTATTAAACTTATATAAGTCAACAGAATGACCTAGTCTATTAGCAAGAGCCATTCTAAGCATATCAGCATTACTTACCCCTTCAATAGCTAAAGGACTTTGATTGATTAACATAATTCCCATTTGGGCTCTGGTTGTCGTATCGATACTTGTAATATCTTTATCTTTATAAATAATTTTACCATTAGTAATTATATATTTACTATCACCCATTATAGCTTTACAGATACTAGATTTACCAATACCGTTTGGTCCCATGATAGCATGGATTTCTCCGTCTTTAATATTTAAATTAAAATCGTTTAAAAGTTCTTTATCTTCTACTTTTAAGCTTAAATTTTCTATTTTTAACATAAAAACACCTCTTAAGTTTCTTTTTGTCTTTTGCACACAGATTATTTTACCATAAAAGTTAAGAAAAAAGCAGGTATTTCTGCATAATATTACTAAAAATATTGGGATTTCTTGAAAAGCATGGATTTTTATTGAAGGATAGTTAATAAATTATTAGGAATGGAGATTATTTACTATTTTTCTTTTTTTCTTAAACCTAGTAAGATAGCTGAGGCTTCATCATAATTTTTAATCTCATGATTATTAGTTTTTTCTTCAATAGCCTCTATTTCTTCTTCGCTTAGAGGTTCTTTTCCTAAAATGGAAGCAAAGGTAGGAATGTTTAGAAAATCATTTAATAAATTATATACTTGGTCTTTTAAATCAAACGACGAGGACATTTCAAATGAACAGATACCATTGTTACAGTGGCATAAAAGAAGTGGCAAAATAAACCATACACGATGCCCTATTAGTCCGTATGCCATTTGGGCTTGAATCAATGAATCTTTATTTAATAAGGCACTATTTCTAACAGTTACAGTACCATTTTCTATTTTAGCCTGCATCTTACTAATGGCATTTTCATAGGCAAGTAAATGTTTTTCTGTTAAGACTATTGCTAAAGCTTTACCATAAGAATCAACATAATTAATTATAAGTTTTCTATTTACTATACGATTACTGAATAAGTAAAGATAAATACTTATAGTCTCAGCATGATTAATCTCAATCTCACCTATAATATCTTTATTTATTTCATCTTCGATACTTTTTAGTAAATTTTCTAAAGGCGCTACGGTTATATCTTGTTTACTAAGCAATTCCTTCTTACCTAATAACTTTAAATAGCCAATATTTAAAGGATTTTTAAAGAACTCTATACATTCACTTGTAGGGTTAGCATTTAAAGTTTTAACAACTGTATCTTTTAAAATTTTACTTTCTAAGTTTTCAATATTAATATTGGTACGTTTAAGAGCAAGAAAAATTCGATTATTTAAAAATTCATTAAGTAAATCATTTAATTTCTTAATTTCTTTTATAGTAGCATCTATACTGTAGCTACCATTATTAGCTAAGTTAAGGGCTGAGGCCGCAATGCAATCACAAATTTTTTCAAGTGCCTCTTCAATCTGGTTCTGTTCTTCTAAAGTTACTTTTTTTAAGTCTTTGATATTACTTTTCATAGTTATTTCCTTCTTTAACATACTTTGTATGGTAACATAAGTTTTAATCTTAGGCAATAAGAGGTATTATCTTTTTAATAATAATGTTACTCTGGTTATAAAAATATTACACATATATAATAATGAAAATTTATATAATAAGTTATACTATATTATATAGATAAGTTAAATTGATAAACTTGATGAAATAATTAAATAAGAAATTGCATAGATAAAAGTTATAAGCTATCATAAGCTGATATTTAAATTAAATTCGAACTAAAAATTGTTACTAAAAAGCTACAAGGGTAAGTTTTGAAACTTGACAATTAAATTATGAAATATCATAAAAATAACTACAAAACAAAGTAAAACTATAGTATAATTATTTTGGTGATGCGAGTGAATTACCCAGGATTAAAAAAAGAATATACAAAAATAAAACAAAGTTATGCTAATCGTGGTATGGACTTAGAAAATCTTTTAAATGAGACTAACCAATATTATCTAGAAAAAGATATAGCGGTTATTTATAAAAAACCTACTCCTATTGGTATTAACAAAGTACGTTATGAAAATAACAAACAAGTAATTAAAGAAGCCTACTTTAAAACACAATCAACTCTTGATTATAACGGTATTTATAAAGGTTATTATGTTGATTTTGATGCAAAAGAAACAACGAGTAAAACAGCTTTCCCTCTTTCCAATATTCATGAGCATCAGTTAGAACACATTAAAAGAGTTGATAGACACGGAGGACTTTCTTTTTTAATTATTAAAATGAATAATGCTTACTATACTTTAGGAGCTAAGAAAATACTTTACTTTTTAGAAAACAATGATAGAAAATCAATACCTTTTTCCTATATTGAAAAGTATGGTATTAAAATAAAAGAAGGTTTTATTCCTCCACTTGATTATATTAAAAGTGTGGATATATTAATAAAGGAGATGGATTATGAAAAAAATAAATAATTCCAAGAAAAACTTACAAAGAAATATAAGTAATATAAAAGCAAAAATTGATACAAAGAAAAGTTATCAGAAAAAAAGAAAAAGGCAAAGTAGACATATCATTTTAAGTTTAGTTTTAATTGTTTTAATAATGATTATGATTTTAGGCTTATTTGGTATTATTTATATAATTACATCAGCCCCAGAATTTGATACTGATAGATTATATAATACAAGTTCTTCCATTCTTTATGATAAAAACGGTAATGAGATTGGACGTTTAGGAGCAGAAAATAGACAACTTGTAACTTATGATGAATTACCACAAGTCTTAGTAGATGCAATTGTGGCAACAGAAGATTCTAGATACTTTCAACATAATGGTTTTGACATAGCTCGTTTTGCTAAAGCTTCTCTAGGACAATTATCTGGTAACTCTAAAGCCGGTGGTGCCTCTACTATTACCATGCAGGTAGTTGGTATGGCTTATACCGACCGTACTGAGGCTTCAGGTCTTGCAGGTATTGTTCGTAAATTTACCGATATTTACATGGCTATATTTAAAATTGAGAAAAAATATACCAAAGAAGAAATTTTAGAATTTTATGTTAATACCCCACATTTAGGTGCCAATAATACTTACGGTATCGAACAAGCTTCACAAAGATTTTTTGGTAAGAGTGTTCGTGATATTTCTCTACCGGAAGCTGCCATTTTAGCAGGAATATTTAATGCCCCATTCAAGTATAGTCCTTTTGCTAAGATTGATGATTGTACATCTAGACGTGATACAGTTTTAAATTTAATGTATCGTCATGGTTATATTACCGAAGAACAATTAAATGATGCTAAGAATATTCCAGTTGAGTCATTAATCAATTTAAATGTTAATGATGGGTTAAATAAATATCAATGGTTTATTGATACAGTTCAAGAAGATGTAAAAAATACTACTGGTAAAAATCCAGCACTTGTACCAATGAAAATTTATACAACATTAGATCCTGCTATCCAAGATGAATTAAATACTGCTGGTAATACTAATACTTATAATAAATGGAAAAATGATGATGAACAACTTGCTATGGTAGTAACTAGTGTCAGTGACGGTTCTATCGCTGGTATTTATGGTGGTCGTAACCAAAATGGTGTTCAAGAACTTAACCGTGCAACATCAGAATCATATCAGCCAGGTTCTTCTGCTAAGCCTATTTTAGATTATGGTCCTGCTATTGAATATAATAATGCTTCCCCAGGAACTTACGTTTTTGATGAACCAATGTCTTATTCTAATGGACAATCTATTAAAAACTGGGATGGGTCATACAATGGACAAATTACAATGCGTTATGCCCTTGCTAAATCAAGAAATATCCCTGCTCTCCAAGCATTTCAATCAGTTGATAAAGATAAAATAGCTAATTTTGCACATAGTATGGGCATTAATTATGGAAAAGATTTATATGAATCTTACTCCATCGGTTCTTTTGATACAGTGTCAGCGGTTCAGCTATCAGCAGCTTATGCAACATTTGCTAGAGGCGGCTATTATATAGAACCTTATACATTTACAAAGATTGAATTTACTGATACCGATGATGTTTATGAAAATAAACCTAAAAAAGAAAAAGTTATGAGTGATTCTACAGCTTATATGATTAATAGTATCTTAACAACAGCTAAATCTTCATATAGTGTTGGTGGTTCATTTACAGTTAGTGGTACTGATATTGCTGCTAAGACTGGTACTTCAACTTATCCAAATAATGCGGTGGCAGCAGCTGGTATTAAAGCAACACCTTCTCGTGATAACTGGAGTTTAGTCTACTCGCCTGATTATTCAATTTCTTTGTGGTATGGTTATGATAAACTTAGTAAAACAACTTATACAACAATGAATAATGCGAACCGTGTTAAAAATAATATAATGAATAATATTGGTAAAAAAATATTTAAGAAAAATTCAAGATTTGAAAAACCAAGCAGTATCATCGAAGTCGAGGTTGAAAAAGAAACTGTACCATTACAACTTCCAAGTGCTTATACACCAAGTAGTATGCGTATGACAGAAATATTTAAAAAAGGTACTGAACCTACTGAAACTTCAATCAGATATCAACAATTAGAAAATCCTACTAATGGTAAAGCAACTACTAATGGTTCAACTATTTACTTATCTTGGACTGGTATAAATACACCAGATGCTATTAATAGTGAATACTTGCAAAAATATTTCAATGATAATTATAAATATTCACCTTCTAAGTATTATCAAAATCGTCTATCTTATAATAATCAATATATTGGTGAATTAAGATATTCTATTTACTTGCAAACTGGTGATAAGCTTCAATTTATCGCTGAAACAAAAGATACTAACTATACGTACCAAGGCGACGGTGGTACAAATTATACATTTGTTGTTAAGGCAAACTATTCAATATTTAAAGATAATGCTTCTAGTGGACTTAAGATAATTGCTGGTACAGGTGGTTCTTCAACTAGTGGTATTTCCTTAAAGATATCAAGTAAAGATGAATGTCGAAACAGAATAACAAATAATTCTTACTATAATGATAATACAACTATTACAGCCACTGATATTAATGGTAATAATATTACTGATGATGTTAAGATTTTAGATAGTACAATTACTAATACTGAAACTGGTGAAACAGTTAAACGTATTAATTTATCGTTAAATGGTAAATATAAAATAACTTATAATGTAAGTTATAATGGTAAAACTTATAGTACTTCTCGTACATTTACAATCGCTGATAGTTGTAGCGCTACTAATTAAGAGTTCTAAATTTTGGAACTCTTTTTCTTTTTAACTAATAGAAAAAAATGCAATAATTAATTACGTTTTTATAATTAATTATTGCATTTCTATAGTATCATAGCTATTAAGTGTGAAAAATTTAAATCTTACTAAATATTTTTTTATTTTGCTTGCTTTTTAGTTTGTTTGATTTTTTTCATTTTCTCATGCATTACTTTACAATTTTCAGGAGTATAACCAATAAGCATTTCTTCATTTTTATTACTAATAGTTGTAAATACTTCATCAAAAATTTCCATATATTTTTTAGTTAAAGCTGGAACAACAGCAATATTATAAGTTTTAGCCTCATCAGTAACGGCTACTATTGACTTAGTTGATTTTATACCCTTAACTCTTTGTTCAATAGTATATAGCCATAAAATGCTCTTATATGGGATGGTTTTAAAAGTTCCATTCATTAAAATAATATAGTGCGGTGTTAAGTATAAATGAATATTAGCATAATAGAATGACTCTTTATCTAATGTTTCTGAATCTATTTTTTCTTTTTCAGAACTAGATAATTTTTTGATATTCTTTTTAAAGCGATTATAACTAATTAAACCTATTACGACAAAAGTAATGCCAATCATCCCAAAGATAAAGGCTAGAAAATTCTGCCAAAAGGCAACATCAACAGCATCAGCCGTCATATCTAAATAGACATTACCAAAATAGTACTCATAGTCAGCTAAGTTTATTTCTTCATCAGGCCATAACTCATTTACAGTTTCAATAGCTAATTTTTTTACTTCAGTAGGCACTAAAGTAGAAACACCAATTAACCTTTCAGTTTTACCATCAGTGTACAGATTTTCATCTTTAAGACGGTCATAATCATAATTACTCATATAAGCAACATACATATAATTATTATCTCTAATTAAATAATAATCACCAGTATTATCATCATTAGTAGCAAATAGATAAGGAAATATATCAACATCAACATAACTTAAAACATCTTCCTTATCATTTTGATTAACAATTACATCATGAAGACTTACCATATTTTTTTGAGCGTCCCTAATAACAAATGCTCTCCACATAATGCAAACCAGACAAATACCTAGTAAAAATAAACCAATTAAAATATTTTTCTTATGTCCAATGGCCTCTTCTTTTATAACAGGATTACTAAATTCTTTCATAAACAAACAACTCTCCTTCACTTAAGCTTATTCTAACAAAAATAAAATTAATAAGCAACAAATATAATTAAGTGAAAAAGTAGCACTAAGTCAAATGCAAATCTTAGTAAGCTAAGATTATTTGTTTTAAGCAAAGTAAAAATGATATCAGAAATTAACCAATATCATTTTTTTAAACTTTATTTATATAGAACTTTCTATTTTGAAATTTCTCTTTTAATCCAAGTCATTAGAACTTCAACAATATAATCGATTTCAGATTTTGATAGTTCTCTATTTTTAGGAATATGATGGATACGTTCTAAACAGCCGCGACAACAACAACCACAAGCGTGCTGGGCAATAAATACAGGGTGAACTTGGCGCATCGGCGTTTGCTTACCGTCATTTATCGGGTTAGCAGGCGCTAATCTTTTGGTAATTAAATCATAAGCATCACTTTCAATCTTAGCTATCCACTTCTCTTTAACATATTCCTTCATTTTGTTATTTAAGTGAAACGAACCTCTAAATTTGGATTTAGCTAAACTATCAAGTAACTTAGTTATCATTATAACCACTCTCCATACTTTTTAATATAAAGCTTTTTTACTAGTAAGACAAGTAAGAAGTATAAAAGAACAAGCGCTACTAAGCAAATATAAAAACTTAACGGTAATATAACGAAGTTAAATGATTTTATTCTACTTAAAATAAGCGGAGTAATAATAGTTAAAAGCATAGAAAATATAGTTAAAATGTATAATTTAGGAGAGGCATTAGATTCTGTAAATGGTATTTTAGAAGTCCTAATATTAAAAATAATGGATAGTTCTGTTATTAAGCAAGTTACAAACCAGGCAGTTTGGAAATATGGAGCCATTTGAACGTTATTATATTTAAAGACAAATAAGAATAAAAGGAAGGCTAAAGCATCTATTACACTACTTGTTAAACCCATAATTACCATAAATCTTGAAATACTTTTTACGTTCCATTTTTTAGGCGCCACCAAAAATTCGGCATCAACATTATCATCAGGAATACCTAATTGAGAAAAATCATAAATAAAATCTTGGAGTAGCATTTGAATAGGTATTAGTGGTAAGAAAGGCAAGAAAATGCTAGCTAACATGATACTAAAGACATCGCCTAAGTCGCCACTTAAAGCCATTTTCATATATTTAATAATGTTGCCATAAACTTTACGGCCTTCAATAATACCGTCATAAATAACTTTTAGACTTTGTTGAAGAAGAATAATATCACTTGATTCTTTAGCAATACTAGAAGCTGTATTGACAGAAATTCCTACATCAGCGCTAGACAAAGAAGGAGCATCATTTACGCCGTCGCCCATATAGCCAACAACATGTCCACATTTTTTATATAGACTTACTACCCTTTCTTTTTGAATAGGATTCATTCTAGCAAAGACATCAGTCGTATCTAACTTAGTGATTAATTCTTCATCAGTCATTTTATCAATATCACTACCAGTTAATATGTCATTAGCGTTTAAGCCAACCATATTACAAATGTTTTTAGTAGCATAAGGATTATCTCCAGTTAAAATTTTTGTTTTAACATTTATTTTATTTAGATTAATTAAAGTTTCTTTAACGCCCTTCTTAGCAGGGTCTAGGAAAGCAACAAAACCAATAAATGTCATATCATTTTCACAAGTAGTATTAAATTTATCACTACCAGGATAAGTGTCTTTTATGGCAAGAGCAATTACTTGCATACCATTACTAGATATTTCTACTGCTTTATCTTTAATACTTTCAATTTTTTCTTTATTAAGCTTAATCTTTGTATTTTTATCCATTACCCATTGGCACTTACTAATTATTTCTTCTAAAGCACCTTTAGTAATCATTAAATAACTGCTTTTATTTTTAACAACAACACTTTGTCTTTTTCTTGTATAGTCAAAAGGAATTTCATCAATCTTTTCGTATTTTTCAATTTTTTTATCAATACTATGCATCTTTCCATAATTAAGAATAGCTTTATCAACTAAGTTTTTAATGCCAGTACTATAAAAACTATTAAGATAGGCATATTTTAAAACATTCATATTAGACTTACCAGAAGCATCAATATATTCTTGTAAGACTATTCTATTTTCAGTTAAAGTTCCAGTTTTATCGGTACATAAAATGTCGATAGACCCAAGATTTTGAATTGAAGAGATATTTTTTACTAAAGTTTTCTTTTTAGCTAGTCTTTTACTACCTTTAGCTAAATTAACATTTACAATCATAGGTAACATACTAGGAGTTATGCCAACGGCTACGGATAAAGCAAAAAGTAAGGCTTCATTAAAGTTATGCTTTATTATTCCATCAACAATTACAACAAATAGACAAACAATAATCATGTATTTTATAAGTAATTTAGAAATACTTTTAATGCCTTTATCAAAGTTAGTATCGTTTTTATTAAATTTTATTTTACTTCCTACTTTACCTAAATAACTATCTAAACCGGTCTTTATTACCAGACCAGTACCAAGGCCACTAACGACACTAGAAGACATTAAAGCGATGTTAGAAATATTAAATAAATCAACATCAGCATTGTCAGGACATTTATTTGTTTTTTCTACCAGAATACTTTCGCCAGTATAGGCTGACTGATTAATAAATAAGTCTTTAGCTTCTATTAATTTAATATCAGCGGGTATTATGGAACCAGCATTAAGTTTTACAATATCGCCAACAACAACATCTGTAATGTTGATTTCTATTTCTTTATTATTACGAACAACTAAACATTTAGAAACTACACTTTGTTTTAGCTTTTGATTAAATTTATAAATCGAATAATCTTGAAAAAATCTTACACCAGTACTGATAAGCGCTATAGCAAAAATGATTATAGAACCTATGGTATCTCCTAAAAGAAAATTAATAATGCTTAAGAAAATTAGAATTAAAACAAATTCATCTTTTAAGGAAGTTAAAAAGAAATATATTGGTCCTTTCTTTTCTTCTTTAATAGTTACATTTTTACCATTTTCTTCTAATCTTTTTTTAGCTTCTTTAGTTGTAATGCCTTCTATTTTAGTGTTAAAGACTAGATAATCTTCATTAATATCTGATTTAGATATTTTTAGATATTCTTTAGCTATTTCTTCTGTGTTAATTTGTTTATTTACTTTTTTCATACTAAATACCTCAAACTAAGATAACCAAAAAGTCTTCATTCTACTTTTTAATTATTTACTATATAAGTATAGCACGAATGAATTTTATATTTTAATTTTTTTTTAAATTTCGATTAAAAAAACAAGTAAAAGTCTTAAGATAAAGATTTTACTTGTAATTATTATTTAATTTTCTTTGCGTAGTTTAGTTAGCAAGGCTGCTACGATATCGCTAGCTATATTATCATCAATAGATTTAGTTTTAATTTCGTTATTTTCAGTATATATTTCTAAAACTCGCATGTTACTAGTATCGATAGTATCATTTTTTAAGTCACATTTAAGTCCTAAAATATAGTTTTTATCTTGATAAGTTTCTCTTTCTAGTACATAAAACATAGTACCATCTTCAAGTTCAATTATTCTATTTTTCATATTATTCCTTCCTAATGTGACATTGATTTGCCAATCACTTCTTCAACGACGTCTTTAGGGAACCAAGCGTAGCCAAGACCGTTTGCTTGTTTAAAGTGATACCAAATACTACCATCGCCGGCTGTTACAGCACGGTCAAATACAGCATCTTTACCAGCACTAGTAATCAAGTTAACAGCATCTTTGTTACCTGATGCAACGTATCCTCTAGCAATTTCAGATAAGTCATAAGTTTGACCTTGAACTGGAGTTAAGTCAGCAGGAACATCGATTGGTGTAACATCATTAGATGGTGGAGTTGGAGTATCATTATTTGTAGCTGGAGTTTCTGGCGTGTTAACTGGAGTTTCAACTACTGTCGGTTCATTTTTGCCAATAGACTTGATATTTTCAAGTACAGTTTTTCCGGTAATCATCTCTATTACATTACCTGTAATATAACCAGCTGAAACACCATTAACAAATAAATTGAATTCCTTACTTGTTAAAATTTCGTAAGCTTTATTTACACCTGCGGCAATTTTTGGATGCTTAGCTGCAAATTTACTATTCTTAAGTTGTTCAACTTTTTGACTAATATTAATAATTTTACCATGACCAAGTTTTTCTGATACAAAGTTAACAGCGCTAACTCCTAATTTAGCAGTAGCCATTACCATTCTAATTGTACCAACACCTGGTACACAAGATAAAGCCATACCAGTTGCAAAACCACCAGTAAAGATAGCAACAGAGCCAAGTAAGGCCTTCCAGTCTTTCTTTTCTTCTTCATCATCTTCTGGAATTTCTGGTTCGTATTTTTTACAATATTTCAAAATATCATTTTTAATATTTTCTTTAATTTGAGCTTCGTCAGGACCAGCAAATTTACTTACTAAAGGGTGATTATTAACAAAATCAGCAACTCCTTCCTCTGTAAATTCGGTATTACTAAATTTACCAATACCTTGTCTTACAATTTCTTCATAGGCTTCTTTTTGTTCATCAGTTAACTTAATAACATGTGGTGGCAATAATGGTGGAGTTGGGTCTTTTTCCGGACCATTTTTTCCTTCTTCAGGAGTTTCATCTCCTGGTATAGTTTCATCATCGCCGTCATCATGACCTTCAGGATTATCTGGTGTTCCCTCACCTATTTGTTTAGGTCCTTCATGATTTTGTTCTGGACCATCTTGCTCTTTTTCTGGAGTATCTTGTGGAACAAGGGCACCGCCATGATTCTTTTCTTCGTCTTTATCAGAAGCTTTTTTCTCATCCTCAACTTCATTAAATTCTACATCTTGAATTTCTTCATTGCTATGTTTATCCGATTTCTTTTCTTCATCACTATAAGTAACTCTTGGACTTATTTTTTCTAAAGCTTCATTAATCTTTTCAATTTTATCTTCAAGAGCATTAATGCGCTTTTCTAAATTTTCAATCTCAGCTTGATTATTTTCTTTTTTAGCAATTTCAAGTTCATTTTGTAAATTAGCTACTTTTTTACCTAGTCTTTCTTTATATTCTTGTAAGTCTTTAATACGTTTATCATAATATTTTTTTAATTTTTCAAAATACTTTGCAACTTCTTTGTATTCAACTTTTTCATTTAAATGTTTTTGTAAATTTTCATACATAGCCATAAATTTATCATATGGTGTTGGATTATCCATGTATAAATTTAGGTTGTTATCAGCAAATAACTCTGGATATTTTTTAGCACATATAGCTAGAAAATCAGCTAATTGTTTGTTACGGTTTTCTGCTAAATCGATATCATTTTCATCATCAATAATTTCAGCATTTACATGTTCAATTTCTTCTTTTTCTTCTTCTGATAAAACGTGTTCTTCTAGTTGTAATGGCGACTTTCCATCTAAAAGTGGTTTGTCAGGAGCATCTAAGCTTTCAGCTTTTTCCTCTTTTAAATCCTCACCTGCTACTGGATGTAGGGCATTTAAAATATAATCATTTTCTTGCAAATTTCGTGGTAAGTTAGCAAGTGCTACTTTGCCATTTGGCAATGTTAAGTTTTGACTTCCAAGTGCTAATTCTAAACTCAAACGATTTTCAAGTAATTGTTGTTTTTGTTCTAATTCAGCAATTTTTTCTACAATTTCCGGAATATTTCCAGCTCCTAATAGATTTTGCTTTAAATAACCGATTGCTAAAGCATTTTCTTGATGTTTTTCTAGTTGTTTAGTTATAACTAAAGCTTTTTCATTACCCATTCCTAAACTAATTAAGGCTTTAACATCACTTGCAGTAAGTTTCTTATTATTTAAAATAGCAAGCATGTCTTCTTTAGCTTCAACTTCACGAAATTCAGCTTCAATAATACTCGTAGTTAATAAAGGTATGTTTTGTTTTCTAGCAAATTCTACTATTTCTTTATTAAATAATTCAATATCGTTATCGATGTTTTGATTTAAGTCTATACTATATTTCTCTATAAAAGCCATAGCAGCTTCTTTATTTTTTCTTAAATCTTCATCAAGACTTAATTCTAGTTGATAAATTTCTATAGCATCTTTTTCGGCTTCGATTTCGGATGTCAAACGTTCAATGTTACCTTTTAAATGCTCAATAGTACCTTTTAAGTTTTCTATATCATCTTTACTTGTTAGACCTTTTAATTTATTTTTAGTCCTAGATAATTCTTCTTTTTTATTGTTTAAATTACCGATTTTAGCTCTTAATGTTCTCTTTGGAAGATTTTTGGCTTTTTCAATTATTTCAGCTCTTTGCTTTACTCTATCTAGAAGAGCCTTGTATTCATCAATTTTACTACTTACAACATTTCTTCCGGCAACCAAACTTGATTTATCTTCTTCACGAGCTGTATTAATAGTCCTATCTAAGTTATACAAAATAATATTTAGATTATCTAATATAGAACTGTTAGCTAAATCAACGCCATTTGCAAAAGCAGGCATTTTTTCAACAATTTGTGATATGCCAACAATCATATTGGATTCCATAAGCTGTAACTCACTATTTATGCCTAATTCTCTTTCACGTAGATATATCAGTTTTCTTAAATTATCTTCATTAATTTTATTATCATTCATATTTTATTCCCTCTTTGTTATTTTTGCTGCTAATTCAAGTATATTTTTTTGAAAAATTGGCAACAATTCATTAATTAGAGCATCATCTGCTACAAATTGAAGTTTCCCTTCTTCTTCTAAAACGACAAAAAACTCTTCTGTATTTTTATTTTCAATCATTTTATTAACAAATAAATAATGTTTACCATCTTTTTCTAAAGTACTCATTACTACATACTTCGTATTTAATAAAGTAAACACTTTTCCAACCGCTAAACTCATACTAGCCTCCTATTCTTAATTAATGATACCAATTTTATAATAACTTGTCAATTTAGAAAAGAACCCTACTTTGAGAGTTTTCGTGTTTTATTTAAAGTATCTAACTTTAAAAATCTTTCTAAGGTTGTATTTGCTTTCTCATAAGGAATATTTTCTACTTCTACTTTAAAGTCTGGTACACCATTTATAGCATACGGATAGGCCTCAATGATTAATTCATAGTCTTTGAAAAACGATATTAAACTATTAATCTCTGGTAAATGTTTTTCGTAATCATCTGGTAAAACTAAAGTACAGCTTAATTTCTGTAATTTTTCGGTCGTATTAATTAAAAGGATATTACCGGTTTTAGCTACAAAGTACATGAGTACTAAGAGCCAACTATTATAGTCTAAGTCTTGAAAGGCTAAAACATTAGGATATGTTTCTTTTAAATAATCTGATAAGATTTTACTGTGAAGTACACCAGTATTGATGCGACCTAACGGAATCATTTTGCCAGATGAATTAATAATTACTACTTTGCTTTCTGTTATCATTTAACTCCTAAAATTTTTAAATATTCATTCTTGTTATTTTGTTTTAAAATTTCTATAAAAGTATCATTCTTGCTAATATGTTCAAGTAAGGTTTTATCAATGTCTTTTAAACTTTCTATTAATGGTTTAGTAGTAACACTTTTTACTTTTTTTAGAATTTCACGATTGTTTCTTTCACTTTCAGCTCTTTCTTTAGGGTATCCACCACCTATTTTTTCTCTAAATAGTTCATTAAAAATATTTTCTAAGGTTATTTCACTACCCCAGCCAAAGTTATAAGCATAAGCAAGACTTACGGCATTGCCACCATTTATTTGGCTAAAAAGATAAGCACTTGTTGGGTCCGTTATAAGACCACAATATACGTTAGGAAAGCTATTTAAAGCCATCATTGCTCCTTCTCCAGTACCGCAGCCAGTCACTACAAAATCAACAACACCACTGTTTAGTAAAATTGATGACATAATACCTTCTTCAACATAGGTAATGGGATTATCATTTTCACCTTTCATACCAAAATTTATTACTTCGTAATTGTATTTGTCACAAACTTTCTTTAGCGCCTTATAAATTAAAGCATTTTTACTACATTGTGAATTATCATTTATTAATGCTATTTTCATAATTTTTCCTCCAAAAAAATAGTAACATAAATTTAATTGTATTACTATAATAATTTACTTTTTCATTTTTTTAAAGTTAACACATACTCTTCTTCACCGTTAATTATATCATCCAAGTGCCCGGTTGCTTCTAAAGTCATAGCCGCCAAATTATAAATATTCAAATCGTTTCTGCCGGTTATAGTTCTATAATGGTTATTAATTATCGATGCCAATAACGAGTTTATTGGCTCTAATAATCTATTCATATTACATACAAAATCATTTTTTACTTCTTCTTGAAGATAAGAAGGCAATTTTTTATACTGTAATAATCCTTTATCATATTCTATAAATAATGATTTAAATTCTGGTATTTGTTCTACACGTAGTGGATAATTTATAAAAATTAAGAACATGTTAATTTTGTGTTTAATTGTGGACGAGTTAAAATTGTTGTATAAATATTGTGCGTCTAAAATTGATTTATCTCCAATAAATTTAGGAACAACCATTGAAACTATCCTGTTCGGTGATATTTCATTATAAACATATCTTTCATCATTATGGTCAGAAATTGAACATGGTAATGACTTTTCACGAGCAATGCTGTAATCTTTTGCTGCAATCGGTTCAAATATTTCAACATTATTGCAAACGAAAGTAATGCCATTATTTATAAAAATATTTGAAGCACTATTATTTAAGCAAATATTGCTATCAAACAATCTAGTAGGTACAACAGAAATCCAATAATAACCATTACCACCATTAAAATTATTTACTGCTTGAATCTCTCTGTTTGCTAGGGCAGCACGTGATAATATTCCATTATCAATTATTGATGGTATTTTATAAAAATCTCGGCCAATACTATGAAGACAAGCTCCAGTATTACTTTGTAATCCGGATAGCTCTGGTGGTACCAATGTTAAACGATTATAAATAGAGTTTAATTCTCCAGCAAATTGTGCTAAGGCCTTAGATTCTGGATATTTTAAAAGCTCAACTTGTAGTCCAGCCGGCTCATAATCACCAAATCTTTTTCTGTCCAAAGCATCAGCATCTTTTAATATATACGCTAATTGCTCATATCTAGGGTAACTATTCGGACTAATTTCATAATTATAAAAATTAACTGTTATAAAATTTGGATGTCTTAAATTATCTTGAGAATGAAAATCGGTTATTGCACGTAAAATTTCTAAATTTTCGCGGTTTTTATAAAGTTCGATTCCAGAAAACAAGTTAGTTTCTATATATAAATCAGCACTTCTCTTGCCGTGAAATTCTTCTTCACGTTCATTAAATCTGCCAATATCATGAAAGCAGGCAGCATCACAAATGATGTTTAAATCAATTAAATCAAGATTTCTACTTCTGCCGATTATTAAAGCATACATCATTACTTTCTCACTATGGTATAGACCATGAAAATTACTCTTATAAAGATAATCTTTATGTTCATATAGAAATTTTAATTTTTCTAAATAAAATTCCTTTTCAAAAGCATCTAAGTTATCTAGTATCTTACTAATCTCTTTGCCTATGGTAATTTCTTCATTTCCTATTAATATTCTTCCTATTATACTCTTTGTTGTCATTTTCATCTTTCACTTTCTCTTCTATTGCTGGTAAATCAGCGTAGCTTAATACAGCATCTATATCCATATCGTAATAAGAAATTCCACTTTCCCTATCAATAGTAGGATCGTAGTAACGCCACACGCCATTATTTTTAATTCTTAATAAAGCATGATTGGTGCCAAAGTTTGGGTCACGGCGGTCATGACAATAAACAGTTTGACTCTCTAATCCTAAAATTGATGCCATGACATGGAGCAAGTTTACTATTCCTTCACAGTTTCCCTTTTTAAAATGATATGTTATATAACTATTATGTAAGTAAGTCAAGCTTTGCTCATAATATTCTGGAATTGCTCCATTGTTGCTTTCTCTTATTTTTAAATAATTATCATTTCTTTTTCTAATATCAGACATTGCAACTGGTATCTTTCGACCAAAATCATATAGAAAACCTATCTGTTCTTCTGTAGGCATCTCTAAAACCTTTGAAGAACGTAACTTTCTAGTTAAATTGCAATATAAATCAGTTAATTCTTTTATATGAATAGTTGTATAATTACTAAAACCACTCTGTTCTGAGAATTTCATATCATAATTAAAATTACCTGTTAAAGCCATATTATATATGGTTTTAGCATATCTTGTACCGTCTTGAATTTCATCATTGACTTTTAAATCATTTAAATACCATAAATAAGCATCTATATCAATTATACATCTTTTAGCATCTAATGTGTTTAATAAAAAATTATCAAAATTTTCAAATTTCATAATATGATTACCAACTAGACATACATCCTGTAAACAGTGCAAATTTTTTATACCTTTAATGGTAGTAAGGCGTGGATTATTAATTAAAATCAGCCTTTTCAAATTTTTTAAATTTTCTAAATTTAATTGTCTTATATTGACATCATTACTTATTTCTAAACTCTCAAGATTTTCCAAAGTTTCTAAATCGCTAAAATCAATTATATTATTTGAATATTCATTATTCTCATAATTTTCACTGAACACTTCACGGTAATCCATACTTACAATCTTCACTTTTCTTAAATTTGGTAAGTATTTTAAAAAACTAATATCTTGCGCATTTCTTAAAGTTATTTTAGTTATCTTAGCTAGTTCTTCTTTTTTAAAGTAAGAAAAATCTCTACTAAATATGGACAATCCCCTATCATAACCAATTTCTTTTAACAAATCATCTAGTAATAATGCTATATTCTGTGAAAAAGACATAATACCACACCCTTTTTTATTGAGGCCTATTCTAGCATAACTGACATTTCTTGTCAAATTTGTTATTTTTATAGATAGTGTTTCCAAAATGTAGAGATTTCAAAGACAAATGCTTATAAATAAATAAAAAGAGCAAAAACCTTAAATTTGCTTTATAATTGAGTTATCGA